>CAYWDD010000030.1:0-10387 GCA_964456935.1 uncultured Faecalibacterium sp.
TTATTCAGACGGCATAATTAACCCGTCTATAATATAAGATGCAATTTTTCGCCATTTTGTTACATTTTCCGTGAAATATAATATTTTTTAATAAATATATTCATATATCGCACTAAAATACAACGGACGGGGTGTTTTCCCGTCCGTTTTGGTTATTTCTTTAATTTGCCGTAGTATCTGCCGAAAGAGTTGTCTGTCCTTTCTTTGCAACAGCTATATAGCTCTTGCCGGGGTTGACTTTGAGTTCTTCGCCCGTTGCTTTATCATAATAGACAACGCTTGCCGTTTCGCTCTTCTTCTCCCATGTTATCTCAGTGACCGCACCGTGAGAGATGTAGTAACCATCGCCTCCGGTCCAGTCAACTTCCATGATAGCCTTGCCTTTGTAGTTGTGGATATCGGTTTGCAGAATAAACACATTCGTAAACTTCAACTGCTTATCGGTTGAGCTGTCCTTATGTGCTTTGCCCGAGTGCCACTTGTAATATACGTCCTTTTCCGCACTGTATTTGAATGTACTGTAATACTGTGTTGAGAAAGCTATATTGACTTTCGTGCAAGCCTTTGTTGACGGCGCTGTAGCGGTCGAATTGAAGTTGAACGCAGTCGTCTTTTTATCGTCAAGCAATTCGGTTCTTACTTTTTCCTTTTTGAGTACAGACGGAATGTTCGGGCCTTTAACGTAGCCTGTATGCTCTATAGCATAGGTCTTACGACGTTCCTTATCTCTGTCAAACAGCTGTGTACCGTAGGTCTTACCGTCAAAATAGTCGATCTTTATCCTTTTAAGTGTCGGGTATCCCAAGGTTTCGTTAGCTCCGAAACAGAAGTAAACCGCATCGTACCCATGAGCGAAAATCGGGAAATAATAACGGCAACTTCTGACAGAACAGACATTCGGTACTTTAGTATAATCACCGAACATAGCCATCATTCTGGTGATACCGCCCTCGGTAACTATTTCGTATATGATATCGGCAGAACCTATTCCGTATTGCGGAAGTGATGACTTGATATTGTTTACCATTATCGCCATAGGACGTTTGCCGACAGCCTCATCAGAAAGCCCTGTAAGTCCCGTTAAAAGGTTGACGTTTTCGTTTTTCGGGGCAGCGGTCGTGCTTTCGGTGGTGCTTTCCGCAGTTGTATCGTTCGTTTCATCGTTATTATTGTTTCCGCAGCCGACAAAACAGGTTAATATCATAATTATTGCCAGTGCGATGAGCCATACTCGTTTCATGTGTCTTTTCCTCCTGATGGCTTAGATTTTCTCCATTTTACCACAGCATATGTGCAATGTCAACAAATGAGAGCATAATCCGACACCTGTTTTCGGCAAAAAATTATCAAACGCACTGTGTTTATCCGCCCAATCCGAATGAAACGGAAAGAGCCTTATCTATTCTCGACATATCACGCTCGTCGAGGTTTCCCATCTTTTCACGAAGTCTTTGTTTATCAAGAGTTCTCACCTGTTCAAGCAGCACTATGGAGTCCTTTGCAAGACCGCATTCGTCTGCGTTGACGTGAATATGCGTAGGTAAGTTTGTCTTGAAACGCTGGCTTGTTATTGCGGCAGCTATTACAGTCGGACTGAACTTGTTTCCGACATCATTCTGAACTATAAGTACCGGTCTGACTCCGCCCTGCTCCGAGCCGACGACAGGACTAAGATCGGCATAATAGATTTCTCCCCTTTTTATCAGCATATGTTATCACTCTCCAAAATTTCCTGCATAAATAGTTTAGCCATGACATTCGCTTAATAAACATGAAATATATCGGGGAGCTGATTTTACATTACAGTTTATTCGGAAAGCACGAGTTTTGTGAAAAGGTTCATCGACTGAATTAAAGTCCGCTTTCACATATCATTTTATTTGTGCATACAAAAAGTTATCGCAAAATTTTAAGTTTTTTCGTCAAATCTATTGACCTAAAGTTAGGTTTAAGTGTTAATATTACGGTAGGCATTATTAAAACAGCCGATAGGGAAATCTCTGAATACAAGAAAGATTTTCCAAGCGAGCATCATTTTATGCTAATTATCAGTTCCTGCAATATAGGTGGGACACCCACACCCGATCATATCCGCTTTAAGTTTGTTCTGACTTTCAACTTTTTATCCCGCCACCCGACTTTGCCGCCCTGCTACGCACCCCGGCACCCCACCCTGCTTACCGCAACGCACCGTTGCGAAAATTCCTGTTAGAATTGCTTGAGTGCAACGGCTCTTAATGTTATACTTAAGCTGACGAAAAACAAACACAGTGTTGTGTTTTGGGTACATTGTGTCAACTTAAGATAACAGGAGGTAATATCATGTCATTCGGAGAAAATCTTTCAAATTTGCGAAAATCAAACGGTCTTTCACAAGAGCAGCTTGCCGAAAAACTAGGACTCACAAGACAGACCGTATCTAAATGGGAAACGGATCAATCCACACCCGACCTTGTGTACATTATAAAATTAAGTGAAATTTTGTCGGTTACTACAGACAGACTTATAAAGGGTGCAGATGAAACCGACAAATCCGATACAGTTAAAGAGGAAAACAACGATATCAAGCCAAGCACAAACATAGATGCATCGCTTTTAAAAACCTCATACACACGAAGTTTTATATTCGGATTGGTAAGTGCAGCGGTGTCCTTGCTCGGAATAATAGCCTTTTCGATGTTGGCTGCGTTAAAACCCGCAAAAGTTTATTGGAACGGCAGATTTTATGAAGGTCTGTTAGGATTTCTCATGCACACCGATTCACTTGCTATTTATATTATCTTGTGTCTGCTGTTTGCTGTCGGCGTCGTGCTGTCGGTATTCGGAATTGTAAAAAATTTGAATGTAGATAAGGAAAAGAAAAAATAAAAACACACTGCCGCAAATCGCAACTTGATTTGCGGCAGTGCTGTTTATAATTTTATCAGTTGACTCTCATGAAGTCGTTTTTCGGTATCGTTACACCGTTGACCGTGATGTCCTTTGATGTATAGTTGACATATATCATCGTGTTACCGTATTCGGTACAATAAAGACCGCTTCTGACTTGATAATGAGCTGTCATTCTCCGATCACGAAGATCGGAAAGTGCCTTATTGGCTTTCTCGTAATAGGCATAAGCGACATTTGCCCATTGGGTGTAGGAATAAGTTCTGTCTATAACTCCTGCCTCAACGGTGGCTGTCGTTTCATCGTTACTTCTTTCCTGTGCCTGTGCCTCAATGCTTTCGGTTTCTTCCTTTGTCCTAACTTCTTCATAGCACCACTCGAATGCCGGCATAGCACCGTATTCAACTGCACGAAGTATAGCTTTTTTATAATCCGAGCTGAGATTTATCGGCTCTGAACTATAGTTGACCGTACCGTGTAAAACAAGCTGGGCAAACGGAACACTTTCATAACAAGTGCTGTTTGCTCTTGATGTGTTAAGCGGCATATCGGATATGACTTCTGCATTTTTCAATGCGTAAAGGTTTCCTTTTTCAACCATAAGCCTTGCCGTACCCGAAACGGAGGATATCTCCGTGCTGATTTCATCTTTGATATCGGCTCTGGTTTTGTCATGCGAATAATCGGAATAAAGGAATGTCGCCACGTCCGAAACGCTGACCGCACCGAAGTCGTTGTCTTTAGCAAAGCTGATAAGCGATATAACGTTGTCCTCTATCGTATCAAAGCCTACTACATCTCTGTTCACTTTGGACGAAAATCCGTTTTCAACGCTGACGGACTGTTTGCCGTTTGTTACACTGCTTGCACATTTTGAGCCTCTGAGTGAATTTTCCGGCACTGTCAGACAGTTTATGTCGGTAAACAGTGTTAAGTTTTGAGCCGACATATAGTTTTCAAGTTCTTCGTAATCCTCGCTTGTTCCGAGGGATCTTAAGGTTTCGGCAGAACCGATATTCATCTGATTGTCGCCACCTGATAACGCACCCTTGTACTTAACGTAAATGTTGCTGAAGCCCTTGCTCTTAAGGTGAATGAGCATATCCTGAAGTTGTTCGTATGTCGTAAGTACGGCTGTTTTTGACGGCTGTGTGTTAGCTGTGGCAAGCACCGACAGAACCATGGGAAGATCGCCCGAGCTGTCTGCCTCTGCCGAGGAAAGAACACCGTCCCTTATAAGCTGTTCACGGCAGGCAACGGACATTCCCGAATAGCCGGCATTGTCACCCGAAAGGAAACGATAGCAAAGCTCTATCCTATCCGTATATGTCTTATCCGATACATAAATATAGTTCTTTTCTTTCTTTGTGACTACTTCACTTTCGGTTATATCAAACTCCGCACCGACCATGTTATATTTCGATTCGCTCTTGGAAGTTCCTGCATTTACAGTTGCTATAGCGTCACCGTGACGGATAATGCAGACAAAAGCATCGCTGTCTTTTTTGACACCGAACACACCCATAAGTGCGTTACTGCTTTGTGTGTCACCGTAAACCTTGAGTGAAATATCTTTGAAGTCGTCTGTCGCTTTTGCGGTGTGAATGATTCCGCCGCAATTATCGGGTACGAGTAAGTATTCATTGCTTGATGCTGTTGTACTCGCTCCGAAACTGTTGAGAAGTCTTACCTTTGTTATAACCGTTCCGTCTGCGGTACTGAGATTTTCGATATTATTGCAATCAACACCGACATAGAAGTTGCCGTCAACCAGAGTGTATTCAACGGGAACTGTAAAGCTTACGGTATTTTCTTCATCAATGGTATAGCTGAGTGTATAGCTTGCCTTGATGCCGTTTTCTATGACTTCGCTTGTTACTTTGACAGGGTTTGCCGAATCGGTGCAACTGTTAAGCTCTATGATCTGACCGTCACGAACAACTTGAAGTGAGAGTATGCTCGGAACAAGCTTTCCGTTTGAGGAATACTTTTCCGGCAATGCATACCACCACTTGCCTGTAGATGCGTTTCTTACGGCAACATCGCCCGATGCTTGATCGAAATAAAGCTCTATCATAGAAGAACTTGTGACCTTTTGATTTGAATTAAATTTCCTTGCCTGTGCGTACGCTGTGTTTTTCTCTGAAACCAGAGTGCTTTCCGCCAGCTCATGCTTGCTGCTTTTTGAAGAGTTCGAACAAGCACAAAGGCTTAAAAGTATAAATGCAAACAGCAGTACAAGAAAGGCTTTTTTAAAAATTCTCATCTTATCATTTCCTTTTTATTTGATAACGTTTTTGTGAGTTTTGTAATATGCATAGCTTCCTATTATGAACACGGCACAGATAGCCACATAAAGCAGGAAGATCATAGAAGTGACCGCACCCGAGAAGATAATAAGTGATCCGACAATGGCAAGTGCGGGTACAACATAACCGAAAAACTTGTTCTTTATCTCGCCTTTTTTACAAAGACGTATGACCGCAACGTACAAGATGATATAGAGCATATAAAGTATGCAGATAGAAATTTCCGATATATCGTGATTTCCGAATACTCCGCTTGACGTGAGCAAGTGATGTAATAAAAGATAGAACATCGAAAGGCAATATATCAAAATAGATGAGTTGACGGGCATACCACCGAGTTTTTTGTTCTCTTTCTTGAAAATCTCGGAACAAGGCATCATGTTTCTCAGTGCCAAAGAATACGGAAGTCTGATAAGTCCGAGAACGACACCGTTTACCGTACCCAGAATTGAGATAACGACCGCAACGAGCGT
The DNA here is from genome assembly GCA_964456935.1 of uncultured Faecalibacterium sp. Taxonomy (GTDB): domain Bacteria; phylum Bacillota; class Clostridia; order Oscillospirales; family Acutalibacteraceae; genus UBA6857. Next base: position 5,672 of record CAYWDD010000030.1, read on the forward strand.
AACTTTAGCGCCCCATGAACCGAAGAGCTTTTCAGCCGCAATGTACACAGCGGAGTCACCGTGTTCAAGTATAGCCTGCGGACCGACATATGAAGTGATACCTATGAAATATGCAAGGTAAACAGCTAAGACCGCTATAGGCGCTATAGAAAGAGCTATCGGGAGATTTTTCTTGCTGTCCTTTATCTCGTGGCAAATGGAAGTTGAAACTATCCAGCCGTCAAACGAGAACGCAACAGGACCGAAAGCCGCTATCCAGCCTAAATTTCCGACAGAAGATGAAAACGTCTTATAACTTTCGGAAACAGTTTCGGCAGGATTACCGAATATAAGTCCGAGTACGGCAATAGCGATAAGAGGAATAAGCTTGATTATCATTGCGGCATTTTGGAAAAGTCCGCCAAGCTTTGCCGAAAGAGTGTTAAACGTGTAGAAAACAGTTATCACGACAGCGGCAATGACGGTGTTTCTGCCGACAGAGAAATCTTCATATCCCATGAGCTGACTTATATATATGCCCGACGCCCATGAAACAACAGCACAAAGCGTCGGAAGATAGAGGAAGGTTTCAAACCAACCGAACACCGTTGCAGTTCCCATACCTACAAAACTTTCGGCATATGAAACCAAACCGCCAGGCTTATCCGTTCTTGTGGCAAGCTGTGATATCGACAGCGAACCGAAAACTATTGCTATAGCCGCAACGCAAAATATGATAATACCGAGAGTGACGTTTCCGTCTGCATATGTAAGAATATCGTCCGCTTTAAAGAATATTCCCGAACCGATAACAATACCCATTATCATTGTTATGGCGGTGAAAAGACCGTAGTTTCTCTTTTGCATAAAAATTCCCCCATGTTTTTCTTTGTCCTTTATAATACCACTTTTAAGCGTTGCTGTCAAATTGGATAGTTTGAGCTTTGTTCAGCCTTTTAGCTTCTCCTCATCGCAGATAAAGCAGCGGCGGCATTGGTTCGGCACTCCCACTCACTTACGTTCGTGGGAGTACACGCCCCAATGCCGTTACGCTCCGTTCACCGCCTGCGGCGGTTCGCTCCGCTGCTTACTCCAAATTCTCTCTTACACTTAATACTTTCCTCATGCCCCCAACATTATCTTTCTTAATTTCATCAGCAACGCTTTTTCTTTTCTTGACACCTGAACTTGCGACATATTCATTTGTGCCGCCGTCTTTACCTGCGTTAAGCCTTTGAAATATCGCAGCTCTATGAGTTTTCTGTCCTCGTCCTGAAGTGACTGTAAAACCTGTGATAAGGCTATCTTATCAGACAGCGTTTCTTCGGGTGGCGGTGTGGGGACGTCTATCTGCCCGTTTCCGTTATCTTCGTCTGCCGTAAGCGAAACTGTGGGCATTGAAACCGTGATAAGCTCCGCAGCCTCCGCAATGTCAACTCCGATGTGCTTTGCAAACTCGCTTATTGTCGGTTCTCTGCCCAAAGTGACGGACAGTTTTTCACGTTCTTTTATTGCCTTTCTTGACTTTTCCTTTAACGCTCGTCCGACCTTGACCGAACCGCCGTCTCTGAATATACGACGTATCTCCCCCAATATGACCGGTACGGCATATGTCGAAAAAGCGAAACCTCTTTCGGGGTCAAAGTTGTCTGCGGCTTTGATAAGACCGACGCACCCTGCCTGATATAAGTCGTCATACTCCACTCCACGACCTCTGAATTTGTTTGCACATGAATGTACAAGTCCGAAGTTTTCGGTGATAAGTTCTTCTCTCTTTAAAAGGACCTGTGGCAAAATATCTCCTCCTCGGAAGTTATTCATTTCTGCCGCACATCTTCTTTTCGAGCGTGACCGTTGTCCCCTTGCCTACGCTTGAACGTACACGAACTTTGTCTGTGAACGTTTCCATAACCGCAAAGCCAAGACCTGCCCTCTCACCTCCGAGTGAAGTATAAAGCGGTTGCATAGCCTTTTTGATGTCGGGGATACCGACACCCTTATCACGAATCTTTATTCGTATAACGCTGTTTTCCAAGATAGAAGCAGATATGTATATCTTCCCGACCGTTTCGGGGTACGCATGAACTATGCAGTTTGTCACAGCCTCGCTGACAGCCGTTTTAATGTCGCTTATTTCCTCTAAATTCGGGTCTGATTGAGAAACGAAAGCGGCAACAGCCACTCTTGCAAAGCTTTCGTTTACAGACTTGCTTTCTATTGTCATTTTCATCTCGTTTAAAATTTTCATATAGTTACCTCGCTGTCTTTTATTTTTCCGAGTCTGTCAAGTCCTGCAAGATACATTACCTTTTTTATGTTTTGAGGTAAGTTTTGCATAACTATCTCACCGCCCAACGACTGCATAAGCTTGTACCTGCCCATGACTAAGCCTATACCCGAGCTGTCCATGAAAGTTATCTTCGCAAAATCGAGAATTAAAACTTTCGGACGTTTTATAAGAAGAGCGTCATCTATTCCGGCTCTGATTATTGCCGCACTGTGGTGGTCGAGATCTCCGTCTAAGAAAACTGTCATTTTATCCTTTTCGTATGTTATTTGTGCCGCCATGCACATTCCTCCTTTTTAGTTTGCACTGAAAACAGCAAAAAAATCCTCTGTTCTAATGTCCGACATTAGAATAGAGGATTTAGTTTGAAAATTATGTCTTAATCTGTCATGAAGAAAAATATTCTTTGGCTTTCCCTGCTAAATAGAACGAACCGAAAATCAAAACGGTATTTCCGATGTCTATAGCCTTTTTTATTGCGGTACTCACGTTTTCTTCGCATATCACGTTTTTGTTGAACGCTTTCGCCTTTTGTGCAAGCTCCGATGTGCTGCAAGATCTTTGTGATGCGACATCGGTGACTATTATCATGTCGAAAAGCTCCGCTACCTGCGACAAAACAACGTCGCACTGTTTATCACGCATCATCGCTATAACAGCCGTCAGCTTTTCTCCTTTGAGTGATGACTCGATAAACAGCCTTAACGCTTTCGCACAGTCGGCATTGTGACCGCCATCGACTATTACGGTCGGATCTTCGCTTAGCCTTTCGAGTCTTGCCTCTATTGAGGAATTTGCAAAACCCGAAATTATGCTTTCGTCCGAAATCTTACACTCTTTTGAAAGCGTTTTCAATGCTGTATACGCTGTGAGCATATTCGCCTTTTGATGCACTCCCGACAGATGAGAAGTAATAGTCAGTCCGTCCACGGTTATTGTTGTACCCGAAAGTTTGCAATCGGAGGAAGTGATGCTGTCGGGATTTGAAATAATTAGTTCACTTTGTCTTATCTCGGACACTTTTTCTATAATTTTCTGACTTTCCTCCGACATGGGATTAAAGACGTCACTCGACTTTTTAAACGGATAACACACTATGGGTACACCTTGTTTTATTATTCCGCACTTTTCGTTCGTTATCTCCGACACATCGTTTCCGAGTATGCCTAAATGGTCGAGGGATATCGAACAAAGGACGCTGAGTATAGGCGTCACGACATTGGTGCTGTCAAATTTTCCGCCTAAGCCACACTCCAAGACCGCAAAATCGCAGCCTTTTTCACTGAAATACTTAAAAGCGACAGCAGTTATCAAGTCGAAAGCAGTCGGTTTTTCGTCCATTGTTTCGACAAACGGAACAAGAGTTTCCACTATCCGCACAACGTCTTTTTCGCTTATCATTTCACCGTTTACTTTTATTCTTTCGCAAAACGACACAATATGCGGTGAAGTAAAAAGTCCTGTCCTATATCCGCTTTTTGTCAGCACAGAGGATATATATGTGCAAACAGAGCCTTTCCCGTTTGTGCCTGCTATGTGTACGCTTTTAAACGTGTTTTGCGGATTTTCAATGTATGATAATATTTTCTTGATTCTCTCAAGGCTCGGCTTTGCATTAAGCGATGAGAACGAAAAAATATAATCGACTGTTTGAGTATAGTTCATTGGGGTTCTCCGACTTACTCCGCCTCTTTCTCAACGGAAAAGCCTTTTTTCTTAAGTATAATAAGCGGTATAAACATAAATGCCGCAACGACTGCCGCCGCAACAAACATTGCAGGGCAAGGCTCATATGCCGCCTCGCCGAGTTCGTTGACGTACTGACCGGACTCCGAAAGAGAACAGACAAGATCACCTATGGCAGGTCCGACTACCATGGGGATAAGAACGAAGAATATCATTCTGACACCTTGGAAAAGTCCGACTTTATCTTCAGGTGTATAATCTCTGATAGCGGCATTGAGCATGATTCCGAGAAAAGCATATCCCAAAAGCATGGGAACTGCACAAACAAAGAACACGCCTATGGTATCGGCAAACGAAACAGCAACCAAGCCTGCGATAAACAGTACCGCAACGACAAACACAAGCTTGTCCTTGCCTTTCTTGTCAATGAGCTTTCCGCCCAAAATCAAAAGTGCTACAACAGCAGCTATGCCGACAAGAAAAACAAGAATTACCGGCACGCTCAAATACTGCATAAGATTTTCGATGTTGAAATTCAGATGATGCTCCAAATATATCAAAAGATAGGGGAACCAAACTTGGATAGCTATGGAATAAATACAGATCGTTGCCAAAGCAATGTAAAGCTTTGAGTTTTCCTTAACAACAGACGGTCTGAAACCGTAAAACAGCTCTTTGAAATAGTTCTCGTTCTTCTTTACACCGCTGCCGGAGTCCGTTAATGTGAACAAACCGACTATACCGGCAAGGATTACCATTGCACC
>CAYWDD010000031.1:0-10353 GCA_964456935.1 uncultured Faecalibacterium sp.
TTGGGTGCAAAGCAGTTTTTTAAGGATAGATTTTTGTCAAGACAAGGCGAAAACCGCAAGCAAGGCTGTCGCCTTGCGAGGATTTTCAACGCAGTATTGGCGAAAATATACCTTAAAAAACCGTATTGGGTTCGAATGTTTTATGCCTAACGACGTCATCGGCACCTGTCGGCAGCAAAGCTGCCGACAGGTACACGCTGCCGCCGTTCCGCCCGCCCTGCGGGCGGGCTGCCCACAAAAATACACCTGCCATGTACGCTCAACGAACATAGCAGGTGCTTATTTTATTTTATAAATCCGTTCTTTATCTCAAATACGGCATGGGATTGACTCTTGTTCCGTTTTTGATAACTTCAAAGTGAAGATGAGCACCCCAAGCGTTACCTGTGTCACCTATCTTACCTATCTGTTGTCCCTGCGAAACTTTCTGACCTGCCCTTACACTGAGCGAACCTGTCTGCATATGTGCATATCTTGTCTTAAGTCCGTTTCCGTGGTCTATAAGGACGTTGTAGCCGTAGGAGTAATGCCAGCCTGCACTTACTACCGTTCCGCCTGCCGCCGCAAGTACCGCAACACCTTTTGAGCCACCGGGAGCACATAAGTCTACACCGCCGTGCCAACCCATACTTCTGTAACCGTAGGGTGAGGATATGATTCTTGCACTTGTGCTTGGCCATGCGAGTTTTCCGCCCGAATAGGAAGTGTTTCCGTTACCGGAGATGTATGAGCTGTAGCCACCCGAGTATGACGACTGAACGACTGCCTTCGTACCCTTATAAATGATTTCCTTGACGGGTTTCTTTATGACTTCGCTCGATATTTCCGTAACGTAACTCCTTACCCCGTCAATGTATGTGACCATTTCAGTCACACGCTCAACACCTTTTTTACCTTTTTGAACAACCTTTGATTGTCCTTTATAAAGTGTGCTTGATTCTTTCGTTTCGGTTTCGTAGTCGATCTTGACCTTGCGTTTTTCGGTTTTCATGACCTTGACACGAATGTAATTTACCTGATTTGAAATAACAAGCTTGTCACCGACATGAATCGACGTTTCTTCCGTAAGTTTCGGATTGTATGAAAGCAATTCGGAAAGCGACATCTTATACTTGTCCGCAATAAGCGAAAGCGACTCGCCCGTTTTGACTGTGTGGTATACCGCACTGCTCTTTGACGAGGTCATGACCTCTTTGAGCTTTGCCGTATCCCAAATCGTTTCTTCCGTGTCGGGGTAGAATCCCTGAACATAGGTTATCTCTTGAACGAAAGCGACTGTTGCGTTCTTGCCTGCCTTTGTTTGGTACGGTTTGAGTATCTGCTCAAAGACGTTTCGTGCGTCGGCTTCGTTTTTGACGGCACACACAAAGTTACCGTCAACATATATGCCGCAGGCATTGACATAATTTCCGTCGGTGTTTTCGATTATCTTATCGCATATCGTGTTGGCGTCGCTGAGTTTGTTTAAAGTCAGCAGCTTAATTTGATATGTCGGTGAATTGAGCTCGAGATTATCGTTTTCATTGAGTGAAAGCCTTGAAGTCGCATACTCTTTAGCTTGATTGTATACGTCCTCGTTTTCGACATAGCCGATATTCTGACCGTTGTAGTTGACCTGCAATGCAAAGACCTTGTCCGAGTACTTTCCGAAAGTCGAGAACATGATTATAATACACACTAACGGGAAAACGGCATTTGCGATAGCAAGCCATACACGTCTGTGCTTTTTAAACGACATTTTCGTTTGAAGTCTGAAGTTCTTGACCCACGTTTTGAAGTCACCGTTTTGTCTGATGCGTTTCATTTCCTTAGCGGACTTTCTTGCATCACGGCTGAAACGTTTGAAATCTTTCAATCTCATTCTCTTGACACGGTGAGTAAGTTTTGTCTTAATGCCGAGAGCGAGATTTAGAATCACTTTCTGCCAGATGATCATAGCAGGTATCTTTATCACTTCCGCTAAGGTGTGGAAAATGACCGTAAAGACCCTGATCGCTATTTCACCTATATCGTTAATATATTCGTCGGCTATTTCGAGAAGTTCTTCACCGCTTGGAATTGAAAGTACAAAGTCCTGTTTCTTTTCACGGGTTATTTGTTCTTCCTCGATGGGTATCAGAACAAGTTCAGCCTCTTCTTGCACGTTATAAACTATATAGTCAACGTCATCGTATGAGCTGTTCTTTGTATCGCTTTCGGATAAAAACATACTCGAAAGAGCGTTTCGTTCCTTTTTTTCTTCGGTATTTTTTTGAGCCAAAGGATCATTCGCCTCCTTGGTGTTTCTGAAATACAGTTCATTATACACCTAAACGACAAGAAATGCAAGAGCTTAGGTTGAGCGGTAGTATTTGGTTGCGGTGGTGTGGGGTCTGTGCCTTAGGTCGGGTCTGTGGAAGGGGCTTACCCTCTGCTCCCCGACGCACTTTCATAAAGACTGTAAAGCTCGTAGTACATTCCGTGTTTTGCCATCAGTTCATCGTGCGTGCCTTTTTCCTCTATGCCGTTTTCTGTCAGCACGATTATCATTTCGGCATTTTTGATGGTTGTAAGTCTGTGTGCTATCGTGAATGTCGTTCTGCCTTTTGCAAGCTCCGATAACGACTTTTGTACCAGCAATTCGCTTTCGTTGTCGAGCGCCGATGTCGCTTCGTCAAGTATCAGTATCGGCGGATTTTTGACAAATACACGGGCGATGCTTATTCTCTGCTTTTGACCGCCCGAAAGCATGACTCCTCTTTCACCGACATATGTGTTGTAGCCGTTCGGAAGTGAGCTTATAAATTCGTCCGCACCTGCAAGCTTGCTTGCTTTGACGATTTCTTCGTCTGTGGCATCGGGTTTTCCGTAAGCGATGTTTTCTCTTACCGTACCCGAGAACAGATAAACGTCCTGTTGAACTACACCTATGTTTCCTCTGAGTGAGGAAAGAGTTATGTCTTTTATGTCGTTTCCGTCTATGAGAATACGACCTGCCGACAGCTCATAGAATCTCGGAATCAGGTTGCAAAGCGTTGTCTTGCCGCTGCCTGACGGACCGACTATTGCGACATTCTCACCTGCCTTGACTTCCAAGTCTATGTGGCTTAGAACGTCGCCTTTTTCTTCACTGTATTTAAAGGTCACGTTGTCGAATTTAACATTGCCCTTGACATTTTCGAGTGCTTTTGCGTTTTCGCTGTCTGATTTCTCGGTAGGAGCGTCCATTATTTCGGCAAATCTTTCGATTCCCGTCATTCCGTCCTCGAACTGCTCTGAAAATTCGACAATACGTTTTATGCTTACAAGCAATGTTGAAACATACAGCAAATAGGCGGTGTAATCGGCAGGTGTTATCTTGCCTTTTATCATGAACAATGCACCCATGACAACAATTACGATGTACATGACACCTTCAAAGACACGGGTCGTTGTGTGGAATGCTCCCATATGCTTGTACGACTCGGCTTTTGCTTTAAAGAAACGCTCATTCCCGACAGCAAACTTGCGGTTTTCCTCGCTTTCGTTAGCGAAAGATTTGACCACCCTGATACCCAGAAGGCTGTCCTCTGCCTGTGAATTGACTTCGCCAAGTTCGTGCTTTCTGTCCTTGAACGCAATTCTCATATTCCTGCGTGACCTTGCGGTACATATAAGCATAAGAGGTAAGACAGCGAAAAGTATCAACGTCAGCGGCACGTTCACTCTGCAAAGGATAACGAACGTTGCGGTGATTTTCACTGCGGCAATGAAAAATTCCTCGGGGCAGTGGTGGGCAAATTCGGTTATCTGGAAGAGGTCGTTTGTTATTCTCGACATAAGCTGACCGATTTTCATATCGTCATAATACGAAAACGGGAGCTTTTGCAGGTGAGCGAACATATCCGCTCGCATATCGCTTTCGATTTTAGTACCCATGATATGACCGTATGAACTCATGTAATATGAGGCGGCAGCATCAATAAGCCGCAAGAGAACATAAAGTCCGCCAAGAGTCAGAACATATTTTGCCGTAAGCTTTGAAATATCGTTTATGGCGGCATCTGTTATCTGTCTTACGATAAGAGGTAAGACAAGCTCACCGACAGTTGTAAGACCTGCACAAAGCAGGTCAAGAACAAGTGTCGGATAGTATTTTTTAAAATACGGCATGAACCGTTTTATAAGCTGAATATTATTGCTTTTTCTTTTTCCGTTTTTCATTTCAAGTACCAATCAATTTGTATTTCCGAAATTCGGATATTCCGAACACCGACTTGTACGCATTATGATAATTTGTGTGAAATTTGATTTTGCCTCCCCAAGATGAACAAGGGGAGGCTTTGATTCAAATTATCATTCTGCGTAACCGTTCGGATTCTGTTTCTGCCATCTCCATGTGTCACGACACATATCTTCGAGATTTCTCTCGGCTTTCCAGTTAAGCTCTTCTGCCGCTTTTGACGGGTCGGAGTAACAAGTTGCGATATCTCCCGGACGTCTGCCGACTATCTTATACGGCACTTCTATGTCGTTGACTCTTTGGAACGTATTAACTATATCAAGCACGGAATAACCGACGCCTGTACCGAGGTTGTATACGTCAAGAGCGTTTGCTTTAAGAACGTGGTCAACCGCCTTGATGTGACCTATTGCAAGGTCAACAACGTGGATATAATCTCTTACACCTGTTCCGTCCGGTGTGTCGTAATCATTACCGTATACGTTTAAGTAGGGGAGTCTGCCGACTGCGACCTGTGAAACATACGGCATAAGGTTGTTGGGTATACCGTTGGGGTCTTCGCCTATTCTTCCGCTTTCGTGAGCACCGATGGGATTGAAATAACGCAGCAGGCAAACGCTCCACTCGTTATCGGCTTTATAAAGGTCGGAGAGTATAAGCTCGATCATATACTTTGTCGTACCGTAGGGGTTGGTTGTACCGCCTGTGGGCATTGTTTCCTTTAAAGGTGACGGATTATTCATGCCGTAAACCGTAGCCGATGAGGAGAACACGATCTTTTTACAGCCGTATTTTCTCATCACACGGCACAGAGTTATCGTACCGCCGACATTGTTTTCGTAATATTCAAGCGGCTTGATACAGCTTTCGGGAACTGCCTTAAGACCTGCAAAGTGAATGACCGCATCAATGCTTTCATTTTCAAATATGTGAGAAAGTCCGGCTTCATCTCTGATGTCACATTCATAGAACGCAAAACTTTTTCCTGCAAGCTCGGCTATTCTGTTAAGAGATTCTCTGCGGCTGTTATAGAAGTTATCGAGAACAACTATATCATAACCTGCTTTGATAAGTTCAACGCAAGTATGTGAGCCGATATAACCGGCACCGCCTGTAACTAAAATTGACATAATAAACACCCTTTCGCATATTTATCTTTCAAATATATAGTATACCGCAAAGTGAATGTAAATGCAAGACCGGATGTTAGATTTCTGCTCCCGTTGGTCGCAAATGCAAAATGCAAAATGCAAAGTGCAAAATTGTGGTGCTGACTCTTAGGTTTGTTTACAGAGGTAAGTTGACCTCTCAGTCTTATGGGGTGCAAGCACCCCATAAGACAGCTCTCCTTTCAGGAGAGCCAAGAGTGAATTTCTGCATAAACTACAACTTACCTCTCCGACAACTTCTCGTCGCCCCTGAAAGGAAATTCCCCTACTAGGGGAAATGTCAGCCTACGGCTGACAAAAGGGTTCCGGTTTCCGGAGGAAAAGATGTCGTGCCTGCGGCACGACAGAGGGGTTAGAACCTAACCTCTCGCACAAACCTTCAACTATCATCAAACTTAAAGTCAGTACGTCTAGCATCTAGTGTCTAGCATCTAGTATCATTCTGCATTTTAAAACGGCTCACATCACTGTGAGCCGTTTTAATCAACCTATTTTATTTTATCAATAGTGCTTTAATCCGCAGTCGCAGACCTTTTCTACCTTGAACAACTTCCAAACGATGAGCTGTATCTTGTAGAACAATGCCTTTAAACCTGACTTTGCGTGGCAGTAGCACTTGCAGTCCTTGACAGGATCAACAGTTGTGCCGCAGAGGTCACACTTGTTGTCACCGTTTGCGTCTGTGTGTGCCGGTGTTCTCTCGACTATCGTTGTCTGATTGCCGTCCTCGTCAACGCAGCCTTCTCTCTTACAGGTTCTTACGATGATTCCGTCCTGTACGCACTGCTGCCATTCGCTGACTACAAAATCTTCGCCCCAGTCGTGACCTAACAACGGCTGTTCGATGTACTGTGTTGTCAAACCGCAGTCCTCACAAAGAGTCTGTGTGTATCCTGCCTTTACACAAGTAGCTGAAGTTCTTGTAATGAAGTGATGACCTGTGGGTTCTACACGTCCTATTTCAACGTATCCGCAGTCCTCACAAGTTCTGCTCTTGGTTGAACCCGTTGTACAAGTTGCAGCAACGTAGTCCTTGAGTTCTTCCTCTGTAAGCTCTCTGCCCCGGATACCGTTGAACCATTCACCGTAGGTGTGACCTGTTGCGTCTACCCAATCCGTAACGTAGTAATCGTCACGCTCGATACCCTTGTCCTCACAGCTTTGACAATGATATGTCGTGTAACCCTTTTCAAGGCACTTCGGAGCTGTTACAACGCCTACATAGACGTGATCCGGAGTTTCGATAGTTTCAAATTTGCATTTTGCCTCATCGGCAAAAGCGTTGACTGCCGAATACTTACCGCCGTAAACAACAACGTGCTTGTCGATGTCGGGTGATGCGGTTATCTTACAGTGAGGATTCTTAATGATAAGTTTCGGTGTGTAAGAGCTTAAACGGTTATGATTTGTGTACGCACCGTTGAATGCCGCACCGATAGATTCGACAGATTCGGGGATAACAACATATTCAAGTGATGCACAGTTTGTGAATGTACCTGTGCATATCTCGGTGATACCGTCGGGAATGTACACCCAAACAAGGCTCTCGCAAAGAGTGAAAGCGTTGTCGCCCAAATATGTCATGCCGTTGGGAAGTCTTAATGCCGGAACGTCTGCATACTGACCGTCCTCGTTCTGAATTTCGGACTGGATATATGCGTTACCGATGAAGTTCTTACAGCCGTAGAAAGCCGAGTCACCGATCGACTTAAGGTTTTGCGGCATATGTACAGATGAGATGCTCTCACAACCGAAGAAAGCATAGCTGCCTATTTCGGTTACGCTGTCGGGAATGGTAACTGTCATGAGCTTTTCGTTGTTGCAGAAAGCTCTGACACCGATTATCTCAACACCGTCGGGAATGACAACGTTTGTCAATTCAAGCTTTGTGACCTCGTCGCCCTCGATATTGGGGTCCATATAGAAAGCCTCTGTACCGATGATTTTGACATCTGCACCGTCGATCGTTGACGGAACGTTTACGCTAACGTCCGAACCGATATACTTAGCTATCTCGACGATAGTGTTACCGTCAAGTTCATACTTGTAGTACTGATAAGTACCGTTTGATAAAAGTTCGCCCTTATCGACTTTGACAACAGTGTTGCCGCCCTCGGTATCATCTGCATACGAAACAGATGAAAATGCGAACATCATGGAGAAAACAAGCAAAAGTGCAAGTGCTTTTCTTAAAGTGTTTTTCATAAATATCCTCCTTCGCTTACAACTTGCTTTTATACATATACAATAATAGCACGGTTATCGAAAGTTTTCAATACCTTTGTTTCAAAAACAAAGATTAAATTTAATTTACAACATCTTGACAAACCTGTGCCGCTGCGAAAAACAAAGCTGCTGCAAACCGTTTGGCTTGCAACAGACTTTTTATCAATAATCCGTTACGCTTATCATTGACTTTATTTCACAGCCGAGTTCTTCCGCTTTTGCACGAAGTTCTCTTTGAGTCATTACGGGTGTGATGAAAGCGATTTCGTCTTTCTCCGTCATCTTAACTTCACCGAACACCGAGTTTATCTTGCTCTTGTCGGCGTCAGCTCCGACTCTGATGAACATACTCGTTTCAACATCGAGATGATTCTTTATGAAGTCATCGCCTGCGTCTTCCGACCAGCCGAAGAACTTGGGTCTCATATAGTGGTTACAGCAGTCTATGACATCTCCGACTACAGCCGAGGCTGTCGGCATCATGCCTGCACCCGGACCGTACATCATGATTTCACCCACTGCGTTTGCTCTGACTAAGACGGCATTGTTTACACCGCTGACACAGGCAAGAAGGCTTTCCTTTTTAACAAGTGCCGGTGATACCGTAACGCAGATCTGATCGCCCACACGCTTGGTTCTTCCCAAGAGCTTTATTACATATCCCAGTTCGTTTGCGTATTCGGTGTCTTTCAATTCAAGCTTGGATATACCCTCTGTATAGACCTGATTGGGGTGAACGTGCTTTCCGAATGCCAAAGCGCTTAAAATACATATCTTACGGCAAGCGTCAAGTCCTTCAACGTCGGCTGTCGGGTCTTTTTCCGCATAGCCGTTGTCCTGTGCGATTTTAAGTGCGTCCTGATAGGACATATTTTCGTTTATCATCTTCGTTAAGATGAAGTTTGTCGTTCCGTTGATTATACCTGCGACTTCTTCTATGATGTTTCCGTTGAGTGAACCCGAAAGCGGTCTTATTATAGGTATACCGCCTGCAACAGATGCCTCGAACGTGAAGTTTACCTGATTGGCTCTTGCGAGCATGAGAAGTTCGAGTCCTTTCTCGGCAACAAGCTCTTTGTTTGACGTAACAACGCTCTTTCCCGCTTTTAAGCATTCCGAAACAAAGTCGTATGCAGGGTGGATACCGCCCATGGTTTCGACTACTACGTGTACCTCGTTATCGTTGAGGATATCTTCAAAATTTCTTGTCACAAGATGAGCGTTTTCGTCCTTGACCTCTCTGATTTCGAGAATGTGCTTGACATCTATCGCTCCGTGTCTTGACTTTCTTGAAATGTGATCTCGGTTCATCTGAAGAACTTTGACAACTCCGGCACCGACAGTACCGTAACCCATAACGGCTATATACATTTTAACATCTCCCTGTTTTTTAAAAGCATTTGACTAATAATAACATATTTTTTGTCATAAGAAAAGAGTCAAACCATATTTTTTGACGTTTTTTTGCAATTGTATTGCTTAAAACGGCTTTATGAGTTAAAATAAGAACGTAAACAGGGAGCGAAAATGTTCATATTATTGACCGTTTTTGCGTACACCAGACACTGACATAAAGGAGAGTTTTCTATGACAAGTGTAGAAAGAAAAAGAGAAACGATAATCAACATCGTTTATTATGCGATGATACTTGCGTTGTTTTATTGCTTTTGCAAGTACGCACTGTGGTTATTCTTACCGATAGTTATTGCGTTCGCCGTTGCACTTCTTCTTCAAAAACCGGTCAATGCGATAGCAAAAAAGACGCCTATCAAAAAAGGGGTCGCCTCTGTAATATGCGTGTTACTGCTGTTAGTTGTGGCTGTCGCTTTGATAGTCGGCATAGGTGTAAGTGCGGCTAACTATCTTAAAGACTTCTTCACCTATCTCGGAACGCTGTTTGAGGATACCGAGCATTTACTTTTACAGCTTGAAAACTGGTCGATAAGCGTTGTGGGAAAACTGCCCGATGCGATTTCGTCCATACTCTCAAAGAACATAAGAGAGCTGTTTGACAGCTTTTCGGCTGCCTTGACTGTTGACGATGCCGCACAGGCAGTCGGCGGTACGGCACAGGCTATTGATTCTCAAAACGCATTCAACTTTGATTTCTCATGGATAAAGACACCTTTGGTAAGCGTTATTTCTACCGCAAAGCAGATACCGAGCATGATAACGTCTTTCCTTATCACCCTCGTTGCAAGCTGTTTCTTAACGGCTGACTTCGACACGTTCAAGACGTTCATCAAAAAACAGCTTTCCGAAAAGAGAGTCAAGGACATTTCAAGAGCAAAAACTTTGCTTAAAACCACCTTTGCGAAAATGCTCAAAGCGTATGCACTGATAATACTGATAACATTCAGCGAAATGGTCATAGGCTTGACGGCACTTAAACTTATCGGAATATACAAGTCGTCATATATCATTATAATATCGGCTTTGATAGCGATAGTTGACATACTCCCCGTTTTGGGTACGGGAACGGTCATCATTCCGTGGGCGATATACTCGCTTTTCAAGGGCGACATAGGAATGGCAATAGGTCTTATCGTAATCTACGTTGCGATTTCCGTTATAAGACAGGTCATAGAGCCGAAACTTGTAGCAGGTCAGCTCGGACTTCCTCCGTTCGTGACGATAATCGGAATGTTTGTAGGACTTAAGCTTTTCGGTGTACTCGGTATGTTCCTTATGCCGATAATGATAATCATGATAAAACTCCTCAACGACGAGGGGATAATACATTTGTGGAAGAGTTAA
>CAYWDD010000032.1:0-9994 GCA_964456935.1 uncultured Faecalibacterium sp.
TATCAGCCGTATGTACCCGTCGGAGGATGTCGTCGAAAAGCTCGGCAACAGACAGGACATCACGATAACGGCATTTGATAATATAGCAAACTCACTTGCAGCAGACAACAAGCCTATTAAGAAATCAGACTATACAAAACCGGTTATTTTCTGTGAATACGCTCATTCAATGGAAAACAGCCTCGGAAACTTTGTCGATTACATTGAGGCATTTGAAAAGTACGACAACCTTTGCGGCGGATATATTTGGGACTTTGTCGATCAGGCAATACATAAGAAGTCTGCTGACGGAAAAGACATTTGGCTTTACGGTACAGACTATAACGAAAAGGATCATTGGTTCTTGCCACCGTATAACACCTGCGCTATTGTCGGCAGCAACACATTTTTCAACGCTAACGGAATCATAGCCGCCGATAGAAAGGTACACCCGTGTATCCATGAAGTTAAAAAGCTCTACGCAGAGATGCAGGTCGTTGCAAAGGACGTAAAGAACGGCGAGTTTACCGTTAAGAATAAGCAGCTTTTCTCAGACCTTTCGGACTATGAACTTGTCTACAGCATTACAGCTGACGGTGAAGAAATAAAGAAAGGTAAAGTAAACAAGAACACATATTCAAATATAGCACCGCTTTCATCGGGTGATATCAAGGTCAAGTACGACTTTGACGAAAACACCGATAAAGAGATAATCATTACATTCTCGTTCTTAAGACGTGAAAAGACACGCTTTGCCGATAAAGGCTATGAGCAGGCATGGGATCAGTTCGTTATAAAGGAATCGGAACAGTGCGAGAAATGTGCAAATGAGGGAGAAATTTCCGTCGGCGGTGATAAGACTTACACCGTTATTAAGGGCGAAAACTTCCGTTACACGTTTAAGTCGGGTCAGCTTATGTCCATGATAAAAGACGGCAGAGAGTACCTTTTAAGCGAAATTAAACCTAACTTCTACAGAGCATTGACGGATAACGATATAGACTATCTCAACTTCGTTCCGCCGCTTATTCCGATAAGTCCGCTGTATCTTTGGAAGAAATCAACCGAAACTGCAAAGACCAAGAAGTTCTCCGTCAATCAGTATATGCATAAGGTGTGCATAGAAACTGTCGTTACGGCTCTTAATATGAAAGAGCTTACGTTTAACTATACAGTTTATGCCGACGGCACTATTGACGTTACACAGCAGGGTGTAGCTTTAGCCGAAATGCTCAGATTCGGTCTTAACTTCACTATGCCGAGAAAGTACGACAACGTCAAATGGTACGGCAGAGGCGATCATGAAACCTACCTTGACAGAAAGTGCGGAGGAAAGATCGGCATATACGAAAAGAGCGTTTCAGACCTCGAACATCACTATATGCGTCCGCAGGAGAACGGTCAGAGAACAGATGTCAGAAAGCTCTGTATAACAGACAGTGACGGCAGGGGACTCGAACTTCAGATGCTCGGTTTAACTCCGTTCTGCTTTGCCTGTTACCACTACACTGTATTTGATCTTGACAAAGCTCCTCACATTCATGAGCTTGCCGACAGAGATATGACTAACGTCTGCATTGACTTCAATCAGAGAGGTGTCGGCGGTGATCAGCCGGGAAGTATCAGCCTGCGTGACAAATACAAGCTCCATGCAAATGAAAAATTCACATATTCATTCAGAATAAGTGCGATATAAGTAAAAGAGGCTGCCAAAAAAGGCAGCCTCTTTTACTGCACGGAAAGAATAAATATGAATGTTTTTTCGCTCGTTATTAAAAAAGCTATTTGAGATAACAATTTGTTCACAAATTATCACCTTACTTGTTCTATAATAAAAGAAATATTTTTGATTTAACGTGGAGTTGATATATATGAATAATGAGAATAATGAGGTAATGAGCGAAGAAATCGTTCAGTCACCCGAAATGCCGACCGAAGAAGTACAGGAAAATGTCGAATCAACGCAAGTTCCGACAACGCAGGAAAAAACCGAGGAAGAGAAAACTTTCAAAGAAAAGTTTTTGACGAACGTATACGATTTTACTTCCGTTTTGGTTGCCGCTATGGTGACGATTGCTATAATATTTACATTTATTTTCAGATTTGTCGGTGTTGTAGGCTCATCAATGGTTCCGACGCTTTATAACGGACAGTGGCTTATCGTTTCCGCTTTTGATTCAAAGCCGGAGTACGGTCAGGTGGTTATTGTCACACAGCCCAACGCTTTCAATGAACCTATCGTAAAGCGTGTTATCGCAACAGGCGGTCAGACTATAGATATCGACTTTTCAAACGGTGATGTTACCGTAGACGGAGAGCTTTTGCAGGAAGATTACATTGCAGCGCCGACCATAACCCCGTCTGACTGGGAGTACCCACTGGAAATCCCCGAAGGCTATGTATTCGTAATGGGTGATAACAGACAAAACTCGACCGACAGCAGAAGTCAAGCAGTCGGACTTATAAAGGAAGAGTATATTCTCGGTGTGGTAAAATACAAAATATTTGAAACAGACGAAACAGGTTCGACTAAAAAGATGAAAATTATTTCACCGTCGGAATGGAAAGTCAGCTGAAAATTTAACTTGAGTGATATAAACGCTGTAACGGATCAAGTGATTTGTTACAGCGTTTTTGTATGAGGACGGCTTTTCTAAAATTTTCCCATGCCGTCTATTGTGACAAAATTCTCCCGACTGAGTTAAGTATAATATATCGACAATAACTTAAGGGAGATGTAAAAATGAGTGAACGATCCGTTTTGCAAAAGGAAGAAACGATTCAATCAAACATAAAAGAAAAGGACAAGCTTGCCGTTTTAAAAGCGGTTTTATTTGTTGCGGTGGGGTTTGCGACATCGCTGTTGCCGGAGGATTTTAGAATATCACCGTTTTGTGCTGCAGCTGTCGGTGCATCACCGATAGAATACGCATTTTTAACGTTTATAGGCGGCAGCGTCGGTTATATAGTGACAAGAGGCATTACCGACGGCTTTTCATATGTCGTTTTGCTGGGGCTTATCCTTGCGGCAAAAAACGTTTTTAACCGAAGATTTAAAACTATCGGTACGGAAACCGTTGTCCTTACTTTTTCGGGAATGTTTACCTTGGCGGTCGATGTTATTAAAATGCTTATAGATGAGGTGAGTGTTGCCGAAAGTTGCCTTTGTGTTGCAGATGCACTTATGTGTGCGACGGCTGTCTGGTTTTTCAGCCGCAGTATCTCCGTTCCTGCGTTCAGGCTCGGACTTCATAAAATTTCGGGCATAGATGCCGCTTGTATCGTTATAAGCGGTGCAGTCGTTCTTTTTTGCATCAGCGGAGTCAATATATCGGGCATCTATCCTGCGAGAATTTTCGCTTGCCTTATGATAATGTTCTGCTCTTTGTATAAAGGTCTGTCGGGCGGTGCTGCCGTGGGTGTTGCACTCGGAGGAGTCTTGTGCCTTGGCGGAAACTTCAATATTCTTTTCATGTACGCCCCTAGTTCGCTGATTTGCTCGGTTTTTGCTCCTTTGGGACAGTATGCCGTAGCTGCATCTTTTGTTGCATCATCAGCCGCAGCTGCACTTATTTTCGGCATAGATACACTTTCGGTGTACGCAGTAGTCGAGTGTGCAATAGCGGCAATAGCTTTTATAGCAGTGCCGACAAAGTTTATAAATTCGGCACAGGATATTCTGACAAAAAGCGGCTTGAATGACGACAGTGAGGTCAATAAGCAGGTGGCACTTGACTTAAAAGCTGCTGCAAAAACCGTCGATGAAGTGACTGACATAGTAGCACAGGTCACACGGAGAATGGACGGAATAATAAATCCCGAACTTAGCCGTGTGTACGCAAGAATACAGCGAGATGTATGCACGGACTGTGAGAATAAGAGCGAATGCTGGAATAAAAATTTCGACAGTACCGTTAAAGATATCGAATATATAGCTCATGCCGGCTCTGACAGTGTTCAAACTTCGGACAAGCTGCCGAACGGACTTGAAAAAAGATGCAAAAAACTCAAATCTTTGTCCGATGAGATTGACTCTGATTATAAGAATTATCTCTCACAAACAGAGTCCAGAATAAAAATAGAAGAAATGAGAAATGTCGTTTCGGATCAGTTTTCGTTTATTTCGCAGTTACTTGATGACATCTCCGTAAAAATTGCCGATGAAAAGAAGTTTGATGTCAGCAAATCACGAGCCGTAAAGACTGCACTTTTAGAAAACAGAATTTCGGTTCAAAGCGTATCGTACAGTGAAAACTCGTATTCAAGAGCAATGGCGGAGATCACGGTTTTCGATGAGCCGAATAAGGTCGATCATGTTAAAATCAAGAAAATACTTTCCCGTACAGTATCAAAAGAATTTAAAGATGCGGAAATATCGGTGGTCGATTTTAACACCGTGCTTACCTATCGGCAAAAGAACGAATATGAAATCACCGTAGGTTATGCACAAATACCGTTTGGGGAAAACCGTGTCTGCGGTGACAAAGTAGAAACACTCGACGATATAAACGGCAACAGCATAGCTATAATCAGTGACGGAATGGGAACGGGTCACAGAGCCGCCATCGACGGCACAATGACCTGCTCGCTGATGCATAAGCTTTTGGGATCGGGATTTACGTTTGACAGTGCATTAAGGCTTGTAAATTCAGCATTGATAGTTAAAAGCCGTGACGAATCCTTGGCGACGGTCGATGCTGTCAGCATAAACACCTATAACGGCATTTGCTCTTTTTATAAAGCCGGTGCGGTACAGTCATATATCCGCTCGGGGGAGGGCTTACAGATAATAAGCCACAGCTCACTTCCGGTCGGAATATTGAGAAATGTCGAATTTGCAAAAGACGAGTACAAGCTCAAAAGGGGAGATATAGTCTTAATGATATCTGACGGTGTTTGTACGGCAGGTGACGAGTGGATAGAGGACGAACTCCTTTCGTGGAGTACAGACAATATGCACGAACTTGCGATTCATATAGCTAACGTAGCTAAAAGCAAGAACGGGATAAAGTTTGAGGACGATATTTCGGTTATAGCTATGAAGATGAAACGGTGCAGGTAAACAATTTAACCAAAAACCAAAGCAATGCTTTACACATTTTTTTATATTTATCTTCGGCTTTTTTGCTTATAGATGTTGCTAAATTCGACAGTTGGTGGTAAAATATCTATTTGGTTTTATATAAAGTTTATTATGTTGAAATTGGGTGAAATAATGGATAAGAGAAACGATATCAGAAATGTCGCTATAATCGCTCACGTTGACCATGGCAAGACAACGCTTGTCGATGAAATGTTAAAGCAAAGCGGCACATTCAGAACAAACGAACAGGTACAGGAAAGAGTCATGGACTCAAATGACCTTGAAAGAGAGAGAGGAATAACCATACTCTCGAAAAATACCGCAGTTCACTATAAGGACACAAAGATAAATATTGTCGATACTCCTGGTCACGCTGACTTCGGCGGTGAAGTTGAGCGTATACTCATGATGGTTGACGGTGTTTTGCTTTTGGTCGATGCTTTCGAGGGCTGTATGCCTCAGACGAGATTCGTTTTAAAGAAAGCACTGTCACTTAAGAAGAAGGTCGTTGTAGTTGTCAATAAGATAGACAGACCCGGTGCAAGACCCGATGAAGTCATTGATGAGGTACTCGACCTTTTCATCGAACTCGGAGCCGATGAAGATCAGCTTGAGTTTCCTGTTGTTTATGCCTCGGCTAAGGACGGATATTCTTCCCTTGACAGCAGCGTAAGAGAGGGTGATATGCGACCGCTCCTTGACTCTATACTTGAAAACATAGATCCTCCCGAAGGCGAAATGGACGGTCCTTTACAGATAAGATTCTCATCTCTTGATTATGATGACTATATCGGAAGAATAGGCGTAGGCAGAGTTGAAAGAGGCAAAGTTAAACACGGTCAGCAAGTCGTTCTTTGCCATATGGACGGCTCACAGAACAACGTCAGAATCTCAAAACTTTATCAGTTCGAGGGATTAAAGAGAGTTGAAACAGACGAGGCAAAGCTCGGTGACATAATATGCGTTTCGGGTATAGCCGACATAAACATCGGTGCTACAGCTTGCGATCCCGAACACATTGAGCCGTTGCCGTTTGTCAAAATTGATGAACCTACGCTTTCCATGAACTTCATCGTAAACGACAGTCCTTTTGCAGGACAGGAAGGCAAGTTCGTCACTTCGAGAAACCTCAGAGATAGACTTTTCAAAGAAGTCGAAACAAATGTAAGTATGCGTGTCGAAGAAACCGAAACGACCGATACTTTCAAAGTCAGCGGCAGGGGAGAACTTCACCTTTCAATCCTTATCGAAACAATGAGAAGACAGGGCTACGAGTTCCAGGTTTCACGTCCCAAGGTTATCTTAAAGAAAGAGAACGGGAAGGTACTCGAACCTATGGAATTACTCATAGTTGAAGTTCCCGAGAATTACGTCGGTGCGGTAATGGAGAAGATAGGCTCTCGTAAAGGTGTACTTGAAAACATGGGAACAAGAGATGGCGGTACAACGCATCTTGAATTTAAGATCCCGTCAAGAGGTCTTATCGGCTACAGAAGTGAATTTTTGACAGACACCAACGGTAACGGTATTATGAACCAGCTCTTTGCAGGCTACGAGGAGTACCAAGGCGATATTCAGACAAGAGAAAGAGGCTCTATCATAAGCCACGAAACAGGCGAAAGCACAGGCTACGGTCTTTTCAATACGCAGGACAGAGGTCGTCTGTTTATCGGACCGGGTGTACCTGTATATGAGGGTATGATAGTCGGTGAGTGTGCAAAGAGCGAGGACGTCACCTGCAACGTATGTAAGAAAAAGCAGATGACCAACACCCGTGCATCAGGCTCGGACGACGCTTTAAGACTTGTTCCGCACTCGGTTCTTTCACTTGAACAGTCGATGGAATTTATCAAAGACGACGAACTTCTCGAAGTTACACCGATTTCACTCAGACTCAGAAAGAGAATACTTTCAAAAGAATTGAGAATGAAACAGCAGTTTAAAAAGAAATAATATAAATAGCGTGCCGCAGGTCGTTTGGACGACTTGCGGCACGGGTTTTGTTAGCTTAGGGATAGTTGGGAATTGCAGGTTAGCGGAGCGACCGCCGAAGGCGGTGGCGGAGCGTAACGGTGTCGGGACTCACCCCCGAACGCTAGTGAGTGGGGTGATGGACCGACACCGCCGCTGATCAAAGTTCGATAAGCTGAAACCAAAAGGCTGAACGATTTGGAACATAATAAACAAAGATCACGCAATATATTTCTAATCGTTCATCACAATGTCTACGACTTCTTGCTTTTTCTTCATCTTAGACCAGTTGACAAAACCGTAAAAGTCGTTGACAAAAAAGACAATAAAGCATATCACGACCGAAAGGTATCCGATGTTTTCCTTTGTCGCAAGTGTCCACAGAACGATTAAAACGACATCGTTTGCCGCATAAGCGAGTGGGAAAAACGCACTTCGCCTAAATGTAAGATAAACTGCCAAAAAGCTTGTAGTAACCGATATTGTACTCGGAATCATGTTGGCTGTACCGAAATAAAGTAAGATGAAATAGAATATTGCTGTCACTACACCGCTTAAAACGAACATTAACACTATTTCCAAGCTCTTAAGCTTGTTTACTTTGACTTCGGAATGTTTTCCGTTGTATGGGTTTCTAAGCCATGATATGAGTGCCAGCACAGCCATCGGTCCTGTCATTCCGAGATAAGTTATCATCTCACCGTAATAGCTGAATGTGTAGGATATAATGCCGTAAAGTATGCTGAAAATTATCATCAGCAGTTGACCTGCGGAGTTGCCTTTTGCGTTGAGTATGAGCGATGTGACGCCGATAAGCGAAGCTGTCAGTGTAAGGTAGTCCGAGCCGTCAAAAGCGAAGAATGACACGGCTATGAAAACGAGCGAAAGTAACCAAAGTGCTTTTTCAAATTTTGTGAATCCGTTGATGAAATTGTAAATCTTATTCATATAAAAACCTCCAAAAAAATAAAAGCACCCGTCAACACATCTTCAAAGACCTAATGATGTGTTACGAATGCTTTGCGCATCTCTACCCGGTGGCAGATATTTATTTTTGTCTATTATATCAGACTTTTTGATTGAATGCAACAGTTAAATTTTTATTTTACTGTACACTCAATCTGTTCTTATTTCGACTTCTTCGCAAAGACGATGAACTTGCTGAAAACATAGTTTGTTATGACGACGATAACAGCAAGTATGAGTTTTGCTATTATCTGTCCTGTGATGTTGAATCCGAAAACATTGACCGAGTAACCGCCGAAGTTCAATATATCAACTAACAGCCAAATTCCGCCTTCTTCTAATGCAAAGCTGAAAACTCTTGCAAGAAGAAACTCGGAAAACTCCTTTATAAGTACCCTTGGTGCTATGCTTTTTGATTCAAAAACGAAAATTTTGTTCGTTACATAGGCGAAAACAACGGAGATAAACCACGCAATTGCGTTATTTATCAGATATCTGTCTTCACCCAAAATGTGCGTAAACAGCGTAAACGAAACAAAGTTGACAAGTGTCGTTAAAACGCCGAATATGACGTACATAATAAGTTCTTTGTATTTTTCAAATATTCTCTTTATCTTTATCAACATTACTTAAGTGTTCCTTTAAAATGTAGACGGGTCTGTGCTTGACTTGAACATATATTTTTGAAATGTACTCACCGAGTATTCCCAACGAAATAAGCTGTATTCCGCCTATGAGAAGAATGAGAATTATAACAGCCGCATTGCCGAAATTACAAGCACTGCCCGAAAGTGTACCGATTATCACGACTATAAGATATATAAGCGAACACATCACCGATATCAAGCCCGAATAAGTCGCCAGTTTAAGCGGTGCTGTCGAAAAAGCAAAAATCCCGTCTAAAGCGTATTTGAAAAGGCTTTTAAAATTCCACTTTGACTCTCCGCTTTCACGTTTTTCAACTTGGTAGGGGATATACTTGGTGTTAAATCCGACATAGCCGAACAATCCTTTTGAAAATCTGTGAAATTCGCTCATTTCAAGAACTGCATCGACCATGTTCCTTTTTATAAGTCTGAAATCGGACGCACCGTTGACAAACTCGACTTCGGAAACTTTGTTTATAACTTTATAAAAAGCCGATTTACAAGCGGACATAAAACCGCTTTCTTTTCGCTCTTCCTGATAAGCCGTCACGCAGTCGATGCTGTTGTCTTTTTCGATTTCCCTAAGCATTTCGACCACAACTTCGGGTCTTTGCTGTAAGTCTGCATCAATAAGACAAACCATATCACCGACAGCATTTGACATACCTGCGTAAATAGCGGCCTCTTTTCCGAAGTTCCTGCTGAAAGAGATTATTTGAAAATTACAGTCGTTTTTATACTTTTCGTATAAAGCTTTAAGATTCTCATGTGTACCGTCACGACTGCCGTCATTGACAAACACAAATTCGTAATCGTCGATGCCGTTTTCCGAGAAAACACGTCTGACTTCACAAAAGAACCTTTCAACGTTCCCTTCCTCGTTATAGCAGGGGACAACTAACGACAGCTTCATTTTCAAACACCTCGCTTAACGGTTGCTGTTAATATACTTAACTTCTCACTCCAACGACTTCATTGTCGGGAACAACAGTACATCTCTTATAGCCGTGCTGTCGGTCAAGAGCATTACCATTCTGTCAATTCCAAAACCGATACCGCCCGTGGGAGGCATACCGTATTCCAAAGCACAAAGGAAGTCCTCGTCTGTGTGGTTTGCTTCATCGTCACCTGCGGCAAGAAGTTCTTCCTGAGCCTTGAAACGCTCTCTTTGGTCTATCGGGTCGTTAAGCTCGGAGTAGGCGTTTGCCATTTCCCAGCCGTTCATGAAGAACTCAAAGCGTTCAACATAGTCGGGATTCTCCGGCTTTTTCTTCGTAAGGGGAGAGATCTCGACAGGGTGATCCATCAAGAACGTCGGCTGAATGAGATGCTCCTCTACATATTCTTC
>CAYWDD010000033.1:0-9934 GCA_964456935.1 uncultured Faecalibacterium sp.
AGTAACCGTAAGGTGTACCCTGCGGTGTGTTGAGGTATCTTGCGAATGTGGGCGGTAAGCCTATTTCGATTTCTTCTATGTAAGGTGTGATAGAGATGTTGAGAGCTTTTTCGCAAGTAGCGATCATATCTCTTGCAACCTCTGTCTTGAACTTCTTATAGTCCTTCGGTTCAACGCCTTTCATAACGTCACCGAATGTCATGCCTGTTAAGAACAACTGACAAGTACCCTCGGGAGTACAGTCGGGAATGATCTCGTTAAGGCAGTTGATGATACAATAACCGCTGCCGTACTTTGTAACGAGAGCAAACTGCTCATCGGAGTCTGATGTGGGAGCGATGAATGTTGAGTAGTCCTTGATACCGAGCTGCTCTTTGGTTACGTTCATGCCGAGGTAAACTGTTGTAAGAGCTGTTGAGATAGTTCTTGCGTTCATAAGCTTAAGCTGTCTTTCGGGAACGTCCTTAAGCTCGAACAGTTCGCTCCAAACCTTATTCGGGAATCCGTTACAGATGAAACGCTTGCCGTAAACTTCTTTTTCACCGTTGATAACAACACCTGCCGGCTTGCCGTCTTTCATTATAACCTTTGTAACTTCCGAATTGTACCAAATATCTCCGCCTGCGTCACGGATAACCTTATCAAGAGCAAGGCTCATCTCATGGCTGCGAAGGTGGGGGATAGATGTTCCGTTCTTAACATAGCTGTAAAGCATAGCCATGTAGTAAAGGAAGTCAAGCTTTGAACCGGGAACACCGAGATAGCACCAATATGTATTGAAGATATCCTGTGCCTTCTTGGGCATTCCGAGAGTGTCGAGAACGTCGTTCATGTTGTATGCACCCATACGGAGAATGTCGGGGAAGTCCTTAAGAAGGGGAGGAAGCTTTGTCGGAGTTTCGAGAGTGTTGAGAACGTTGAACATACGAATAGACAAATCGAATGCATTTCTCGCACTTTCATATGAACCCGGTACAAGCTCATCGAGTTTTCTTGAGAATTCCTCGAAACCGATAGGCATACGAGCATCAACGCTGACTTCTACACCGTCCTCATTGACAAACGTATCTGTGTCGCCCTCCTTTGCAGGAACGACAAGACGGAATGTTGATTCGTGTCTTAAAAAGTCGCAATCAGCGTCCATACGCTGGAAAAGTCTTGCAGCGGTATCATCATCGGGAGGATTACTTGTACCTGCAAGCTCATGAAGTGACGGCTCAAACTCAAATCTGCCTCTTACGAAAGAAGTAGCAGAGCCGCCGGGAATGTTGTGTCTTTCAAGAAGAAGAGTTGAAAGACCTTCTCTTGCACAGGTTGCAGCAGCCGCAAGACCGCCGTTACCTGCACCTATTACGATAACATCATAGGTTTTCATTTTTTTAACCGACCTTTCTGTATTGTAAAAGATACTCTATAATTATAAACGCTCTGAGAGATAAAATCAAGCCTATTGCGGTTTTTGTTGATAAAAAGTTTTTAAATCGACATTTTATTGCTTGCGGACGGTTCTCATTTGAAGAACAAATTGAGAATTGCAAGCATAAAAGCAGTCTTTTCGCTAAAACTAACATGGGTGATATCATGGACAAAAAAGATAAAAGCGACAATATGCCCTACAGTCCCACTCCGTCATGCGACCCCGTATTCGGACAGCCTAAAAGCTGCTACGAACTTATAAACAAATACGGCACTTACAATATTCAGCCGACTGCGGATACTTCAAATGAATATCCTGCGATTTCGCACGGACTTTCAAAAGAGGAGGCAAAGCGTGTTGAAAAAGAGCGTGACGAGTGGAAAAAATCAAACTGAAAAACCGTGTGAGAATCAGCTCTCACACGGTCTTTATGTTAATTATCAGTTCTTGTGATAACGAAGCGAGCAGATGTCGTCGCCCTTTGCTATGCACTTGGGGAGATCGAGAACAGCACCGTAGCATTCGCCGATTCCGTGGTCGCCGCACATTGCAATGTCGCAAAGCATAGCGATCTCTTCATCTGAACAGCCTGCATTCTGCCAAGCCTTAACAAGCGGACAGTAGTGGAAGTCGATTGAAAGCTTGTCGTCTGTTGATTCGAGAATGTCCATCTCGAAAACAAGCTGTGCCGGTTTTGTGAAAAGAGTCTTGCGAAGACCTATAAGGCTGTCTGTCTTGCCTTTCTTAACAAGATCTGTGCCCTGTGAAAGTCCGCATCTTCTGACTGCCGCACTGCCGAAATCTCTCGGGTCAAGTCCTCTCTTTGATGCCTCATCGCAAAGAAGATAGAGCCAGAAAGATCTATGTTCAAGCTGTGCTCTTATTGCCTGTAAAAGGGCGTTTTTGTATTTGGGTTCGTTTTTGACCTTACTCATGATAATTTCTCCTTATGAATTTATTTTCTTTATGAGGTCTTTATAGAATACGACGCATTCGCCGATATTCTTGATTCCAATGTGTTCGTTTTCGGCATGGATAGTACCGAACTGATCTTTGTTGAGGTCTATCGGTGCGAAACGGAGAATGTTGTCTGCGACGTCGGTGAAACGTCTTGCGTCTGTACCCGCAGTAAGCAGGAAAGGAGCAACCGCAACATCGGGGAAGTTTTCACGAAGAAGAGCCTCAACCGTCTTGAACGACTCGGAGTTAAAGTCTGTGGGTTTGCAGTAATCTCTCTCCACTTCTTCTATCTTTACACCGTATTTCTTGCCTATGGCCTTTATTTTTTCAAGACCCTGATAGAGGTCGTCCTCACGAACGCAACGCAGGAACATCGTTGTTTCCGCTGTCTTTGCTCTTATCTGCGGATCAAGTTCACTGCCGGCTTTGAGAGTTGTGAAGCTCAAGCCTGTTGAAAGCATTGCGCTTGCGGCAGGAATAGTCATCATTATCTTCTTTATCAGCGGTCCGAAAACATTAAGATTACCGAAAAGGACATTCATCGGGAATGAGAGATAAGGTACATGACGTTCAAACGTTGCCTTAACCTCGGGATAGAATCTGCCCTTGTATATCTTGTTTTTCTTGTTGCTGACTTCTGTTACAAAGCGGCTGAGTCTTTCGACCGCACTGTCTGTAGCACCGCCGAATCCACCGTGACCCTTTGTGTCTATCTCCGTCCAACAGCGGTACATATGTCTGCTCTTTTCGTGGACTGCGACCATAGCACTCTTGCACTCAACACCGGGTATCTGACCCTCTGTTATAGCACCGCCCTCGTCAAGTACGGTATCAAAGTGAATGCCGTTTTTCTTGAAATATTCGGTAGCAAGCACCATTCCGTCACCGCAGACTTCCTCGTTGTTCGATGAGCCGATATAGAGGTTGATGTTTTCAAGCTCATAACCTTCGGCAAGCAGTTCTTCACAAGCCATAAGCTCTGCGAAAAGAGGAGTCTTTGTGTCGATTGTTCCTCTGCCGTAAAGCCAGCCGTCTTTTTCAACTGCGTTGAACGGGTCTGTTTTCCACTCGTCACTGCCCTCGACAACGTCGTGATGGCTCATGAGCATTATGTTCTTCTTAGCGTTTTTGCCCTTTACGACATAGACAAAGCAACCGCCGCCGAATGTAAGCTTTTCGGCTTTAGCTGTGATGTTCGGGAATTCTTCTTCGAGAACGGAGTAGAACTTCTCATACTCCGCCTCGTTTTCGTTGTCATACGTCCAAACTGTCTTGCAGTTTATCATGCGAGTGAGCTTTCTGACGTACTCCTTATTTCTCTCGGCAGAAACACTGTGACGGTCTGCCGCTGTCTTTAAAACTGCTTTTTTCATTTCTTGACCTCTCCTTTTGTGTGTTCTTTAATGAAAGCCGTAACTTCCTTTTCGTTGTACATTGAGAAGAATATAAGTGAAAGTAAGCTGAATACACCGGCGAAAACACCTGTCAGCTTAACACCGAGCAATCCGACCTGTGAACTGCCTGTCGCACCTATTGCAAGTACGCTTGAAATAACGACCATCGCAAGCGAGTATGCGATTTTTTCGATGAATGTCTTTGTTGCCGAGAAGAATCCCTCACGGTTTACACCGTTTTCCAGGCTGTCTTTCTGGATAATATCGGAAACTGCCGACTGCGGAAGAATGTTGATTGCCGCAAACGGGAAAGCAACCATAACACCCATTACCATACCGAGGATAAGCTCATGACCCTCAAAGTGAGAGGCGATGGTGTCACCGAAGAATATGAATGCGAAAACGACAGTAAATATAACGCTTGCAACAACGAGCATCGTCTTTTTGCCGCTCTTTTTACCGATTTTTGTGATAAGCGGGAACATTGCAATAGCAACAACTATAGCCGCAAGCATAACGTAGAACGACTGTTCTTCCGGAATGTGCAAGAGCATTGTTATATAGTACATCATAGCCGATTCAAAGAATGCAAGTGAAATGTAGCTGAAAAGGTCGCCTGCAAAGAACGTGACGAAAGTCTTGTTCTTGAAGATAGTCTTTGCCGATTCGAGAAGTGACTGTCTGGGCTGAACGCTGCCTTCAACGTAGTCTTTCTCTTTAAATGCCGTTGCACCGAGAAGAACGCATACAAGACCGATAGCGGCAAAGATAATGAAAACGATTCTCCATGACCACAGGGGGCTTATGCCTCTGTCCTTAAATATCTTGGCAAACAGAGATGCTGCGTACATGAAAGAACTTGAACCCATGAAGAATGCCGTGCTGATACTGTAGTATGTGACTCTTTCGGCAGCATCGGGAATAACTTCGGGTATAAGAGCGTTTCTGGGGATAAAGAAGAATGTGTATGCCGTGTAGTATGCGACGAGGAAGAAACCGACCCAAACCGCATTCCATACAGAACCTGCCTTAAACGGAGCCATGAATATCATAAGAACCGATACAGCGTAAGGGATAGCGGAATACTTAAGGAACGGCATTCTGCGTCCGTCTTTGTGAGTGCATTTGTCCGAAAGGTTAGCGACCCACGGGTCCGTTACGGCATCGACGACTTTACCTATGGCGGTCAAAAGGCCCATAATCGTGATGAAACCTAAAAATTTGTTTTGAGGAAGAAGATATGTGATTCCGCTTTCTTCACTCGGCTGGAGGAAGTAAAGCAGGTAGTTGCCTATCATACCGTTGAAAAGTCCTTTTGCAACGTCAGACAGACAGTAGCGTATCATCTTGCCTTTTGAGAGAGATTTTTTCATGAGATCATTCCTTTTAAAATTTTATTTCCTAGATGAAAAATCACGTCATACAACTCATATAATATGTATGTATGACGTTATCAATATTATAAGATAAATTACAGAAAAATCAAGGTCTAAACGCTAAATTGTAGCATAAGTTCGATAAAATTGTCGAAAAAGTGCGGAGTGAGGGGTGGAGAAGGGAGGTTGGGATAGCAGAAGCGGAGCGAACGCCGTTAGGCGGTAGCGGAGCGTGAGGCGGAAGTTTGTGTGCCCTTGCACGCAAGTGCAAGGGTGCCAAACTTCCGCCCTGCTGCTGAAAAGTGCGATAAGCACAAATTTAAAAGTTGCACAAGCCGAAACCTTAGCAGGCAGGAACGAACTTAAATTCAGCTGTTTTCAAGCGGCAAAGTGCCGACTATTCCGAATTTTGCGAGGATACGAACAGCGTCCGCTATCGGCAGACCCATTACGGTGAAAAAGTCACCGTTGATTTTTTCGACAAGCACACTGCCGAGTCCCTGCGCACCGTAAGCGCCTGCCTTGTCCATAGGCTCACCCGTTTCGATATAAGCACTTACCAGCTCATCGGAAAGCTTGTGAAAATACACGTCGGTGCAGCTTGTCATACAGCAGGTTTTATCTTTTGAACAAACGCAAAGTCCCGTGTAAACCTGATGCTCTCTGCCCGAAAGTGAGTGCAGCATATTTGCAGCATCTTCCTTATCGTGCGGCTTTCCGAGAATTTTCCCGTCAAGGACAACTATTGTGTCCGAGCCTAAAACGACGGCATCGGGATAGTCTTTAAGCACACTTTCTGCTTTCTGTTTAGCTAAAACCTCGGCTACCGATTCGGTCGGTGTGCCATCGGGGATTATCTCGTCGATATTAGCAGGGTGTACCTCGTATTCAAAGCCTGCGGAAGTCAACAACTCTTTTCTTCGGGGTGATGCAGAGGCAAGAACGAATTTCATACCGTGACCCCCTTGAGCATAGCCGTTTTGAGAATTGCGGTTTGAGTTTTTCCGTCAACTATTTCACCCGACATGACCATTTCAAGTGCCTTTTTCAAGGGCATCTTCTCTACATTGAGAAATTCGTCCTCGTCAAGGTGCTGACCTGTGACTGTCAGATTTTCGGCAAGGTAGAGATAAATTATCTCACTGCAATATCCCGGTGTCGGGTAAAATTTTCCCAAGGAAACCATTTCGTCTGTTGTCACACCTGCCTCTTCACCGAGTTCACGCAGACCCGCCTGATATGGGTCTTCACCTTTTTCAAGCTTTCCGGCAGGAAGTTCCAACACAACTTCACGGTAGGGATAGCGAAACTGTCTGACGAACAGCAATTCACCGTCTTTTGTCAGCGGCACGACACAGACACCGCCATGATGATAGGCAACCTCTCTTTTAGAGGTTTTTCCGTTTGGCAAAAGCACCTCGTCACAATTTACGGTGATTATTTTTCCGCTGAAAATGACATTTTCTTTAAGCGTTTTTTCTTCAAGTTTCATAAGATCACTTCCAAATATTTTATAGCTACATTCTACGCCTAAGTAAGGGATTTGTCAATTATCGCAGTGAGTCGGGAGCGAGCTGCCGCAGGCAGCTCGCCGAGAGTCAATGTCGGGACACGATGCGTCCCGACATTTTTACAGTGGGAGGTCGCTGCAAGCGGAGGGCGGGCGTTTGAGCCGGCTTCGCCGGCTCAAACCACGGCGGCGCAGCCGCCGTGAACGCTGCCTTCGGCAGCGTTGCCCGCCCGGATCTCCCCTCCCGCACAAACCCACCTAGGCAGACCACCTATAGCACAAACATCAAATAAACGCAGAAAATAACATATATTTTATCTTTGTCTCTATTGATATTTTGTGGATAAGATGTTAAAATATAGTTTGTCTTATTTTAAACAAAAGCGGCTTTGTGTCGCACGAGGATAACATGGAAGATAAAAAAGTATTTCACAAGCCTACATTCGATAATATATCAAGTGAGAAAAAAGATAAAATTCTCTCGGTTGCACTCAACGAATTTGCAACTAAAGGATATGAGAGTGCTAACATAAACACTATAGCAAAACGTTCGGGTGTGAGCGTAGGTTCACTGTATAAGTATTTCGACAGCAAAAGCGATTTGTTTCTTACGACCGTACACAACGGAATGCACGTCCTTGAAACGGTCTTGAGCGAAATATCGGCAAGTGATGACGATGTTATGGTGAAACTCGAAAAGCTTGTAAGAACAGCCGTTGACCATTCAAGAAAACAGGCGGATCTGATAAGGCTTTATTATGAGATAACATCGGAAAGCAATGCCGAACTTGTCCGTATCATATCACAACAGCTCGAATCAATATCCGCTCAAGTTTATATCGAAACCATAATCAAAGGACAGCAGACAGGCGAGATAAGAAAAGACATAGACCCGAAAATGGCGGCTTTCCTGCTTGATAATTTGATAATGGGCATACAGTTCACATATACCTGCGATTACTATATCGAAAGATTCAAAACTTTCGCAGGTGAGAACGTTTTCGATGACGACGACATTGCTATCGAAAGCTTTTTGAAATTTGTTAAAGCGGCTTTAGAGCCAAAAGAATAAATAATTTAATTCGGAGATACTCCGATTTTACCGAAAGGATGGAAAAATATGAAGTACGCAATTACTTACGACATTGGCACAACAGGTGTAAAGACCTGCCTTTTTGAGATCGACAGCGAGATTCGTCTTATTGCCGACGCTATGGCAGGCTACAAACTCTATGTTATGCCCGACGGCGGTGCAGAGCAAGATCCCGATGAATGGTGGAGTGCGATGTGCGAAACAACGAACACCGTTATCGCAAAAAGCAATATAGATCCCGCAAAGATCGACGGCATTTCGTTCTGTTCACAGATGCAGGGTCTTGTCCTCGTTGACAAGAACGGCAAGCACGTCAGAAGAGCCATGAGCTACATGGATCAAAGAGCAAGAAAAGAACTCAAAGAGGGTATGTCATACGGCTTGCAGATAGCAGGTGCGAACATTATGAAACTTATCCCCTCGATACTTATTACGGGTGCTGTTTCATCATCTGTAAAAGACCCCATTTGGAAGTACAACTGGGTCAAGAACAACGAGCCGGAAAACTTCAAGAAGGTATACAAGTGGCTTGACGTCAAAGAGGCACTCATTTGCCGTATGACCGATAAGTGCGTTATGACACAGGATTCGGCTTTCGGAACATTGCTTTATGATGTTAAAAAGCAGGCATGGAGTCCGAAAATGTGCAGTATGTGCGGTATCGACATTAACCATATGCCCGAGATCATCAAGTCAACGGATATCGTCGGCGGCTTGACAAAGAAAGCGGCAGCTGAGTTAGGTCTTAAAGAGGGTACACCGGTATTCGGCGGTGGCGGAGACGCTTCGCTTATCGGCGTAGGTGCAGGTGCATCGGCAATGGGCAAGACTCACATATACATGGGAACATCGGGCTGGGTATCAACAGTTGTTCCGGCAAAGATCATGGTTGACACTTCTGCTATGATAGCCGCTATAGTCGGTGCATCATCGACAAGCTCAAACTATTTCGCAGAGCTTGAAACCGCAGGTAAGTGCGTTGAGTGGGTAAGAGATCACCTTGCACTTGACGAAATAGGCATTTACCTTGAAAAGCATCACGTTGCGGAAGATCCCGAAAGTGTTTATACTTCTCTTTATACATATCTTCAGGACGTTATCAAGCAAGTGCCGGCAGGTTCAAACGGTGTTATTTTCACTCCTTGGTTCCACGGCAACCGTTGTCCGTTTGAAGATCCGAACGCAAGAGCAACATTCTTCAATATGAATCTTGAAACAGGCAAGAGCGACCTTATCAGATCGGTAGTCGAAGGTGTATGCTACCATATGAGATGGTTCATCGAGGCACAGGATAAGAAAGTCAAGACGTCAGACATCGTAAGATTTGTAGGCGGTGGTGCTTTAGGCGATGCTACTTGTCAGATACTTGCCGATTGTACAGGCAAAACGGTTGAAACCGTTCCCTCACCGCAGAACGTCGGTGCTGTCGGTGCGGCAGTTGTCGTTGCCGCAGGCTTGGGTGTTATCAAAGACGTTGACGAGGCAGAAAAGCTTGTTAAGGTTGACAAGACATACAAGCCGAACTCAGCAAACAAAGCAGTTTACGACAAAGGATATGAGGTTTACAAACAGCTGTATTCAGCAAACAAGAAGAACTTTGCAATGCTCAACGGCTGATAATAAAAAAACACACGGCATTCCGATTGTTCAGAATGCCGTTTTTATATTGCACACAGATTATTTATTCTTATTTTCAAGCTGTTCTATTCTCTTTTCAAGCTCGTTTATCCGTGAACTTAACACAGTGCATAACTTTATAAGTACCCACACTATAGCACCGATAATGACGGAAATGCCGACTTCGGCAGCGATAGGATCATCGGATTCAAAAAGTTTCCACCCTCCCGAAAATACAAAGAGATATATAAAAGCAAAAACAACAGCTATGGTTATGATAAGTGAGATAAGGTCTTTAAGCTTGGATTTCATGGCAGCTCCTTTGGATTATTTAGTGAGATTTTCTTTCATAAAAATCTCCTTTCCGTAGATCAATAGTATCATAGATGCCGGTGTGCGTCAATATCTTTCCGGATTTTAGATGTGCAGAATTTCAATTTGTTCAATCTTTTAGCTTAGTGAAGTTTTATGCCTAACTGAAAAAATCACTTGCATTTGCAAGTGATTTTTTCTTGGCGGAGAAGAGGAGACTCGAACTCCTGCGCCGGTTGCCCGACCTACGCCCTT
>CAYWDD010000034.1:0-9765 GCA_964456935.1 uncultured Faecalibacterium sp.
TCACTTGCGTTCGGGGGTAAGCCCCGACACCGTTCGCACTACCCCTCTCGCTCAAAGAAAAACTTCTTTGCACATATGGCGGTAGTGCCGATATATGCGTTTTTTCGGTTAAGCGCAGACGCTTTTATCATTTCCTTTTTTAGGTTCGGGTCATATCTTAAGCACTGCTTGATAAGTTTCTCTTTAATGTTTTCATAGTTAAACAGTGAACCGAACAAAATTATCCTTTCCGCATTGAGAATGGTTGCGGTGTTGACAAGTGCAAGAGCGACAGTGTCGATTTTATGATCAAGCAATGCCGTAAGTTCGATATCGTCGCTTTGTGCAATCTCTTTAAATGTGTAAGTGTCGCCTGCCGATTTAATAATAGCTCTTTCCGATGCGACCGTTTCAAGGCAACCATACCGTCCGCAACGGCATTTTTCACCGCTCGGATCAACGATATAATGCCCTATCTCGGCAACTCCGCTGTCATTTCCCGAAAGCACACTTCCGCCCGATGAAAACGCAGAACCCACACCCGGACCCCACTTAAAATAAAGCACCGATTCACCGTGAGGAGCGTTTCCGTATATAAGTTCGGAAAGTGCGAAAGCTTTAACGTTATTTTCCGTTACGCAGGGATATCCGAAACTGCTTTCAAACTTTTCGTCAAGATTGTCACACTTCCACACACCGAAACGTGGATCGTTTGTATTTCCGATAACACAAACACCCGTTGCGATTATCTTAGTTTTTATATTTTCGGGTACGCTTGAAAGGAAACGTTTTCCGACTGTGATAACGGTTTCAACGTCCTGCATAAGCTCGTGTACCTGTGAAAAAATAAGTTTTCCCGACAAGTCACTTATGCTGTATGTGACCGCATCACGTTCTGCGTTTATTCCGAAAACAAGTTTATCCGAAAGTTTAAGCGAAAGCATGATTTCTTTTCTTCCGCTCCTGCCCGAATTTTCTATTTCTCCGTGTTGAGATATAAGACCCTCATCAATAAGCTCGGCACAGATTTTCGTTACTGCAGCAGGAGTCAACAACAGTTTTGTCGCAAGCTCTTTTCGGCTCATCTTACCGTTGATATTAAGTTTGTAAAGTATCAGACTTCTGTTTTTGTTTCTGAGCTTTTGAAGATTTAAGCCGCTTTTTTCCAAAGGCTGTTCCTCCCCTCTTGCGGAAATGTAATATCGGAAGGCGTGAGCGTGCGTACACCCGAACGACGAAGTCGGGCGGGTGTGCCAAGCTCACGCCTTGCTGCTGTTAACTCGGATTCAGCAGATACCGAAAAGCTTTGCAATTGATTATTTCAATATCAGCGAAACTCCGCTTATGAGCATAAGTATGTATGTTAATATTAAAAAAGCGTTACGGCTGAGTTTTCGACTGATTATGTTTCCTATAATTACAGCAAAAACGAGTACAACTATGCTTAGGAGCATGAGTATCAGCGTATGATTTACAAAGTATCCCTCTTTGATATCCGAAAAAAGTATAATTGAATTTAAAACTATCCATACAGCGGAAAGCGTCGAGCGAAGTTCATCGGAATCCTTGATTTTTGCCGATGCGTAAGCTACAAGTAACGGCCCACCGCAATCAAAAATTCCGTGAATAAGACCCGAAAGCAAAAGTAAAACTATAGAAACAGCTTTCGGTGGTTCTTTCTCTTGTTTCTTTAGAAAAAACTTTATCATATTCACAACGGAAATAATAATAACACTAACTCCCAAAATACGGTAAAGCACATCGGAATACTGCATAAAGTGTTCGGAGATAAAAACTCCGACAACTATTCCGAAAAGCATTGTGAATACGATTTTAAAAAATTTATGCTTATTAAGGCTTTTGTGATTTGTTGCGACAACTCCGACCGATGCGGCTATACCCAAAACGTTAAGTATAGGCTTTGCGACACCGTAGCCGACAAGCATTATCGAAAACGGCATAGCAAGAACAGTTCCTGCAAAACCCGTAATACACTGTATGATATTTGACAGAAATACAACCAGAAGAAACAGTATCTCAGACATCAAAGTCCTCCGCTTTTAAAGAAAGCATATCTGCAAGTATCTTAACTTCCGACTTTATATCGCCCATAGCGACAGCAAAATGCGGTTCCCAACCGTCTGTGACGGCTTTTTCGATAATGCTTCGGGCAGAGCTTGCAGTTTCAACTACTATGCTTGTACCGTTAAACTGTTTAGGTTTATCAAGAGCTTTTCCGCTTGCAAGGAAAATTCTAAATTCACCAAACGAATCTTTTCCGACACGAATTATAGTAACCTCAGACTGTGCTTTACAGCCGAAATCAAGCGTAGGACCGATTTTTCTGTTGCAGTGAACACCGACTGCTGCTCCCGTATCACACCGTGCAAGTGTACAAGGCGCCATTCCGCAATGCCAGAATGTGATAGTGTTTTCGTTTTCATCAAGCGATACGGGATCGCCGAAAAATGACGGTGAATCCGTAAGTTTCATTGCAATAAACATTGATAAAGCACCGTAAGTGTCAGCCTCACAAGCGGCGGCAACACCCATATCGTTAAGCAAAGACAAAACAGCACATACAGGTGTTCCGAAAGAAGTGAAAAAGTCGGGCCAACAGCGGCTTGAAACTGCCGAAATATTGTTTTTCTTTATATATTCATCATAAGCTTTAAAGAGTCGTGCGAAATCGAGGACATTCTTTTTAGGGATAGTATCAAGACACACGATCGACTTCTTAGCCTTTTCAACGTAAGGCATGACTTCTTCGTCCGAAAAGCTTTTTGCCGTATCTATCAGTTCACGAGCCTCTATCGAGATAAGATTTGAGCCGAAAACGGTCATTACTTCGCTGTCTAAAGCACGTCCGAAACCGAATCCCGACGGAGTATGTCCTATCTGCAACAAGTTGAGCTTTTTTAATTCATCTCTCAGCTTTACGGCTTTTATCGTTGAACGTATCTTATCTTCAACCGCAGATTCTTCGGGTGAGCCCAACACATATGTAAAGGAATTGCCGAAACTTCTGAGCATATTTGCCGCAGAAAATGCACCTGTTAAAGAGTTGAGTCTGAGCCGAGTACCGTCAATGACAGGCTCACGAAGTGTCCAAAGAAGAACGTGGCAATCGAACTTTCTAAGAACTTGAGCTATGTAGTCACCGTTAGCAAATGTAACGTTTTGAACTATCATAAGTACAGGGTGCTTATCTGCTACAAACTCATTTAAAGAGTCGATTGAAAGCAACATCTCGTTCGGAGTTACTATTTCTTTGTCTATTTTTTTAAGTAAGTTTACCGATTTCTTAAATTCTGTCTCTGCACTTTCCAAGTGAAATGTCGGCACGCCTATCGGCAAATATATTATTTGATCATTCATCAGTATTTAAGCTCCTTATTCTCACCTATAAGACCCGGAAAAGCCCCTTGTTTCATCAAAGGCTCTCTTTCAGGGTGGCACAGTACCCACTTATTCTTCATCAAAAGCAGTCTGCCCTCCCCTGTCAGGTCAACATCTTCTTTTTCTATAGGTGTGTTTGTACCGAGAGGAAGTATGACTATATCCTTATATCCCTCATCACTGACACGGCACGGTGAAAGATGCAAAGTTGTCTGATACATTTCGATTGCAGTGTTTTTCGGTACATAGAAAACCTTTTCGTCGCCTACGGTAAAGCAGTTATCTTTAATTTGCCAAACGTGACCCAAAACAAGCATAAAATCGGTTACGGCTATATTTATTTCCGAGCCTTTGTGATATTCGAATCCGTTATATGTTGTGTTTCGTCCGTTACAGTAGCCTATTTGTATCGGCATTTCTCCGTAATATTGCCTCTGTATCGGCTCAAAAGACGCATCTTCTTCAAAGCAAGAAAATGACGGAGTGTAGAAATTACCGTTTTCGGGTATTTCGGTCTTTTCCTCGGAAATCTTAATAAGCGAAGAAAAGTCAAAGTCGGATAATACCTTACCGTACGTTAAAAATTCATCGTCAAAAACGGAATATATCTTTATATCGTTAGCTTTATTCAGTCTTTCAAGCATCGTAATCTCCTCTGACGACCTTATAGCTGGCTCTGAAATCTTCTTTACCTATGCCGTTCTCCATGCCCTTGTCATAGACAGACTTAACGTTTTTCATTCCCGGCATCGGATATCCGACTTCCTCACTGAGTCTGTCGCAGATACATATGTCTTTATACATATTCTCAAACGAGAATGCTGTCGTCCAGTTCTCGTTTTTAATGTTTTCATGCTGACCGTCAAGATAGAAACACTGACCGCCGCCTGCCGATATTGCCGCAGTGTAAGAGTCGATATCAATGCCCATTTTAACGGCAAGATTCATAGTTTCGTTCACACCGTTTTGGATCTGACCGACAAGTGTGTTATGACATATCTTCATCACAAGACCTTTGCCGTTTGTTCCCATATGGATAACATTAGCGCCCATGTACTTAAGTATAGGTTCTATTTTCGGGAACAGCTCTTCATCACAACCTACAAGTATGCCCAAAGTTCCCGAAATTGCGGCAGGCTTTGATTTTACAACGGGAGCGTCCGCAAACTGTCCGCCTCTTTCCTTGATCTCTTTTGCGATTTGTGCGGATACAGACGGATCTATCGTACTCATATCAATACATATTTTGCCCTGTGTTATGTGCGGCATTATCTCCGAATACACTGCTTTGACGTGTTCCGACTTCGGCACCATTGAAATTACGATATCGCTGTTATTCGCTACCTGAGAAGAGTTTTCACACGGTATAGCACCCAATGAGGCTAATTTTTCGATTTGCACTTTGTTTATATCGAAACAATAGACAGAACCGTTATGCTTTTTTATTATGTTTTCGCACATACTCTCGCCCATTATTCCGAGTCCTATAAATCCTATATTCATGTTTATCCCTCATTCCGTTACGGTGTTATCCCATGCCGCCTGAAACTTTTCAAGACCGTAGTCCGTAAACGGGTGATAGAAACTGTCTTTGTACACCTGAAGTCCTGCTGTAACTATGTCCGCACCGGCAACGGCGCAGTCCACTATCTGCTTGCCTGTTCTAACTGCGGCACAGATTATCTCCGTTTCACCGAGATAGCCGTAATTTGCGTATATGTCAACTATGTCTTTAATATACTGCTTGCAGTCCTCACCGCTGTTCTCTTTCCAGCCGATAAACGGTGAAACGAACAAAGAGCTGTTTTTAGCAGCAATAAGAGCCTGTGTAGCCGAAAAAACAAGTGTAAGGTTAGTTCTGACTCCCGATTCTTCAAGTCGTCTTGCCGCTGTTATACCCGCCTCGGTACAGGGGATCTTTATAACGAAGTTCGGACACATAGCCGCTATCTTTTTGCCCATCTCTACCATTTCGTCGGCATTGTCAAGGTGCGGATTTATTTCAACGGATATCGGGAATCTCTCCCAGCCTTCTATACCCTTTTCTTTAACAAAATTTGCAAGTTCTTCTATAACCGTAAAAAACGGCTTTCCCGAATTCATTATATGGTTCGGATTCGTTGTTATACCGTCGATTCCGAACGTGTCGTATGCCTCTCTTATCTCGTCGATTTTGGCACTGTCAAGAAAATATTTCATTTGTTTGTCCTCCTTAATATAAGTTGAGTAATATTTTAAGCACTTCTCTTGATGCGCTCTTTCTTACAAAAACCGGAATTTCGCCTAACGGTGCGGCTATTTCATGATTTCCGCCCGAATAGACCTGACCTGTTTCAATGTGTATCCACTCGTCGTCGGGAAGATATACTTTTCTTTTTTCTGCGTTTCGCCTTAATACCGGTGCAACAAGGACATCTCTGCCTAAGAGATAT
Source organism: uncultured Faecalibacterium sp. (assembly GCA_964456935.1). Classification (GTDB taxonomy): domain Bacteria; phylum Bacillota; class Clostridia; order Oscillospirales; family Acutalibacteraceae; genus UBA6857. Next base: position 5,811 of record CAYWDD010000034.1, read on the forward strand.
TCATATCCTTCGTTGTATGCCTCGGTTTCATCGTAATAGAAGAATAAAGGTCTGACGACGCCTACACCTGTTTCGGCATTATATTTTACAGCCTCTTTAATATACGGTGCTAACTTTTTATGTATCTCGCTCATCTTAGCTCCGTGAGTCAATACTTTTTCACTTGCATCAAACTGTGCGTTAAGATCGGGATTCAAGCCCTCGTGACCTCTCATAAGGGGTGAGAAAGCGTTCATTTCGCACCAACGCATATAAAGTTCTTCACTTCGTTTGAGGTTCATAAATGTCGTGTATCCGCCGATATCGGAATGTGAAAGTCCGAATCCGCTGCACGTCAGCGACAGCATTGCCGGAATAACAGACGGCAGACCGAAATCGACCGAATAGTCAACATGATTGTCACCGTTCCACATCATAGTCGAATACTTCGGTGTACCTGTAAAACCTGCTCTTGTAAAGAACATGATTTTACCTATGTTGTCGGTTTCTTCCAGCACTTCACGGTTAAGCTTTGCCCAAAGTGCCGGCCATGTGTTATGTATAAGCTCGGCATCTTCACCGCTGAAAAGTACGCAGTCGGTCGGAAGATATTCACCGAAATCCGCCATCCAGCCGGAAAGTCCGAACTCGACCATGTTCTTCTTGATTATATCTTTAAGCCACTGATACGCATCGGGGTTAGTTAAATCAACCATTGCCGCAGGGAAGGTCGTTATCGTGACATAATAGTCCTCTCCGTCCTTATTTTTAACGCAATAGCCTTTTTTACTTGCGATTTTGTAAAGCGGCTTTTCGACCGCCAAAAACGGATTGCAATAACCGAGAACTTTTATACCTTTTGCGTTTAACTCTTTTATTTTTTCGTCAAGATGAGGGTAATGCTCACTGTCCCACTGCCAATTCCAGAAAAGCTGTTTTCCTACAGCTGTGACACGTCTGCCCTCCCAGTCCTGTATCCAGACACCGGAAACGTTTATTCCGCTGTTAAGAGCGGTTTCCACCTTTTGCATCATTATATCCGTGCCGCCCTGAACACCAAGTATATCACCGTCATAGACCCATTCGGGAAGTTCGGGTTGTCTGCCTGTCAATGTGGTAAGCTTTGACATCAAGCCTTCAAAATCATCGGCAAAACCGAGATAAAACGTAGATACACTATCGGTTTGGATTGTGTGACTGTTTTCGTTTCTGAAGTCAAACTGCGTTCTTGCAGTCGTTTCGCTGTGGTAAAAGTATTTTCTTGAACTTATGAAGGTCGGCTGTGCATAGTAGGTTTCGTATTTTGAGAAGTCCTGTCTTTTTCGGCTGTCCGACTGTCCTAAACACATCTTTACAAGCTTTTTTGCTATTTGCAGTGCATTGACGTGTTCCGCAACCCAAGCGTTGACTTTCTCACCTCTTAAGTTAAACTTCGGGAAAACTTCTCCGCAGCCGTACACGCTTTCGCTTTTTTCGGCAGGAAGTCTAAACCACATACGGTTATAACCGTCAAGTCCGTCAAAGCTGAAACGGTAGATACCGTCGGCTGTTTTTTCAATAAAGCAGCGACCCTTATTCAGAGAAACGATTGCTTTGTCGGGTGAAAAAGTTATACTGCCTACAAAAAGTTTTTCCCTTGTTTGTATCGTTTCTTTGATTTTAAAGCTGCCGTGACTCATAGAATAGTCGCTTTTACCGTTTCCTACAACAGCAAAAGTATCACCGGAAGAAAAAGAAACAAACTCTTTTCCGTTTGAAAAAAGAGTGAGCTTTCCGTTTTTAAAAATCATATCGGTCATAATCTTCACATATACCTCCTTAGGTTGATTAACAGTGTTAATCAATTATCGCTTATATTATATCTATCTTAATGTCGGTTGTCAACCGAGAATGTAAATATGGCAGAAAATTTCCCGTAATGCAACATTTTGCCTGTAAAAAGTCAAAATCGACTATATTTTATGTATAAAATCGCCAAAAGACTAGACAAAATGGCTGTTATGTTATAAAATATGACCGACAAACTTTAACGGAGGTTAAAATATGAGAACCAATATTGTCACAAGATGGGCGGAAAAAGCTGTTTGCGAAATGCCGCTCCCCGAATATCCCAGACCGCAGATGGTCAGAGATAATTGGCTTAATCTTAACGGAAAATTTGATTATGCAATAACAGACGAAAACGCAACATGGATCGACAAAGTTGACGGCGAGATACTCGTTCCGTTTTCTGTCGAATCCGAACTTTCGGGTGTAGGCAAAAAGCTTACGGAAAACGACAGACTTTGGTACAAGAAAGTTTTCACTGTACCCGATTCATTCAAAGGCAAGAGAGTTATTCTTCATCTTGACTCTGTAGATTGGCAGTCAAAAGTCTATATTAACCGTAAACTCATGGGTGAACATTTCGGTGGATATTGCAGAATAAGCTATGATATAACCGATGCACTCGTTGACGGAGAAAATGAGCTTGTTGTTTGGGTATACGACCCGACCGAAAAAGGCTGGCAGAACAGAGGCAAGCAAGACACTGTAAGCCACGGCTTTTGGTACACCCCGACAACAGGTATTTGGAAGACGGTTTGGCTTGAGGCTGTGAGTGAAAACTACATTAAAGGCTACAGACTCGTTCCCGACATTGACGCAGGCGTCATTGATCTTAAGACCGACATAGTCGGTTCAGGTGAACTTAAGATAAAAGTTTTCGACGGAGATAAAATCGTAGCCGAAGAACATATCACAGCTGATACTAAAGTCAAGATCGACAACGCAAAGCTTTGGAGTCCCGAAAGTCCGTTCCTTTATGATTTTGTACTCGAACTGTCTGCAAACGGCAGTATCGTTGACAGTATCAAGGGCTATTTCGGTATGCGTAAATTCAGCATCGGTAAAGACGGTGACGGACACGCAAGACTCATGCTCAACAATGAGCCTTATTTCCAGAGAGGCTTGCTTGACCAAGGCTACTGGCCCGACGGCATACTCACTCCTCCTGTTGATGAGGCTATGGTGTACGACATAAAGAAGATGAAAGAACTCGGTTTCAATATGCTCAGAAAACATATTAAAGTCGAGTGCGACCGTTGGTACTACTACTGTGATAAGCTCGGTATGCTTGTTTGGCAGGATATGATGAGCGGCGGTGCATATATCGGTGATCTTATTGCGGGTATTTATCCGTTCTTCGGAATAGGCATGAAAGATACAGGCGACAAGCAATACAGAAAATTCTCCAGAGAAAAGCAGGAATGGAGAGATAACTACGAGGCAGAGCTTAAAGATGTTATAGACCAACTTTATAATGTACCCTCAATTTGCTGCTGGGTACCGTTTAACGAAGGCTGGGGTCAGTTTGATGCAAAGCGTATCGGAGAATGGATCAAGGAATACGACCCGTCAAGATTCGTTGACCATGCAAGCGGCTGGTACGATCAGAAAGGTCCTGATTTCAAGAGTATGCACAAGTACGTTGTGCCGATAATCATGCCTCGACTTGATGAAAGACCGTTCGTAATCAGTGAGTTCGGCGGATATCAAAACGGTGTTCCCGATCACGTTTGGGACGACGGTAAGACTTTCGGACTTTATCTCAAGTTCAGAAACAAGGAAACTCTTTCAAAGGCTTACAGACGACTTCATGAACAGCAGGTTATTCCTCTTATCAAGAGAGGACTTTGTGCTACTGTTTACACGCAGGTCAGCGACGTTGAGTTTGAGCTTAACGGAATGCTTACATATGACCGTGAGGTTGTAAAGCTTGACGAGGATATGCTTAGGGAGATTAATTCGAGGCTGACGTATTAAAGATTAAGGCTGTCGTGCAAACGACAGCCTTTGGTTATGCTTAAGAGAGTCGAATCCAATACGGTTTTTTAAGGCATATTTTTTGGGTACTGCGTTGAAAATCCTCGCAAGGCGACAAGCCTTGCTTGCGGTTTTCGCCTTGTCTTGACAAAAATCTATCCTTAAAAAACTG
>CAYWDD010000035.1:0-9735 GCA_964456935.1 uncultured Faecalibacterium sp.
AGGCTTCTGTTGTGATGGTGAAGCCCTGAGGAACGGGGAGACCGATGTTTGTCATCTCAGCGAGGTTAGCACCCTTACCGCCGAGGAGTTCTCTCATGTCGGCATTGCCTTCTGAGAAAAGATAACAATACTTTTTGCTCATTATATGACCTCCTAATATTTTTAACAAATTTAGTGTTGACCTATGAATGTCGGTATAAAACCATCATTCTAAGTATCTGAGTTATTATAACAAAGTTTTTGCGGTTTGTAAATGGTATAAAGGTAAAATTAGGCTTTACATAAACAATTTTTTTGTATAATTTTATCAAAAGCCGCTTTTTATATTCACTTTTCTCATCTGATGTGGTATAATCTCAATGTCGGATTGCAGCTTACAGTCTGTAATAACGGCAAGTTTTAGATAGACTCGATTTCGCTATCTGAAAACTAAAATCTAAATCAGGAGTAAAATTATGAGCGTAAGAAAAGAATTTTACGGCACTATGCCCAACGGAAAAGAAATATACGAATACACGATAGAAAACAGAAACAATGTCGCTATCTCTATCATCACCTACGGTGCGACTTTAAATCACATCTACTGTCCCGACAAAAACGGAGAAACAGCCGATATACTTGTCGGATTTGATTCTCTTGAAGGACATTTAAAGTACCCCGGGTATTTCTGCGGTCAAACGGTCGGTCAATATGCAAACAGACTCGAAAACGGTCGCTTTTCCGTAAAAGGTCAGGAGTACCAAGTAACACAAAACGAGAAAGGCAAAACCTGCCTGCACGGAGGCTCGGAGTACAGTCACGCAGTTTGGAAAGCGATAATCGTCGATGATGACTGTGTTGAGTTCAGCTACTTAAGTCCCGACGGCGAACAGGGATTCCCCGGAAACGTTGACGTAAAAGTTGTATTCTCGCTTTCAAGTGACAATACTATACAGATAGACTACAAAGCGGTCAGCGATAAGGACACCGTTATCAATATGACAAACCACGCATACTTCAACCTCGGCACGACAAAGAACGGCAATGTCTTAAAGCACGAGCTGACTCTTGACTGCGATCACTACACACCGACAGATGCGGACAGTATTCCCACAGGTGAGATCCGTCCTGTTGAGGGAACCGCTTTTGATTTCAGACAGGCTAAGGCTATCGGTCGTGACATAGGTGCAGATGATGAACAGCTTATTCAGTGCCGTGGATATGACCACAACTTCTGTATAAACGGCAAAGCGGGTGAAATTCGTCACTTTGTCCATGTATACGATCCCGAAACAGGCAGAACACTTGACGGATACACAGACCTCCCTGGCGTACAGCTTTATACGGGCAACTTTATGTCTACAGAGGACATCGGCAAGGACGGTATCGCCTTTGACAAGCACTATGCGTTCTGTCTTGAAACTCAATACTATCCGAACACACCGAACATTCCCACATTCCCCCAGTGTACATTCAAAGCAGGTGAAGAATTTATCTCGACCACACGCTACAAGGTGGGAGTTATAGGAGGTAACGACTGATGAAAACACCGTCGCTCACCGCTATCGACTATATTGAATCGGTAATAGGTCCGTATCTCAAAGAAAACGGATTTTCAAAACACGGAAACATTTACTGCCGATTTGTTGACACCGATATCGCACAGATCATCGAACTGCAAAACGGTTGTTCCGAAAAGGGAATATATGATATCTTATGGTTGAATTTGGGAATCCGTGTTCCCGAATGTGTTGAACACAAGTTTTCAAATTTTGCCAAACTTAAGAAATACTATCATGACTATCAGTGCAACATAACCTGTCGATTGACCGAAACTTACAAAGACACCGACACGGGTTACGATTTAAAAGGTGATATCGAGGAAACAGCAGCCGAGATACTCGAAAAGCTCAAAGAAAACGCAATGCCGTTTTTTAACGCTCTCAACAGTCGTGATAATATTCTCCGATATCGCAGACTTTTCCCTGAATACGACACGATGAACGATCATCTCATACTCCTTGAAGAAGCAATGATATACGGCAGAATGGGTGACTTCGGAAAGGCAGCAGAGCATTTTCAGACTCACTATTCAACGGTGACACTGGCTCCGCACAAAAAATATCTTAAAGAACTCGGACGCAAACTTGGGATAATGGTGCAGTAGCAGTTGTAAGTTTACAACGCAAAGCGGCACGAACCGTCAGGTTCGTGCCGCACTTATTATTTTCAGCTTAAATTATTTCTTCTGTTCTGATACGAAGTCAGCATCAAGACATGAGCATGAAACATAGTTTTCTTTGTCATCTTCACACTTGCAGCTCTTCTTGTCGCAAAGCTTTTGTACAAGAGCGTATACACCTGCAACGAAAGCAGCGATAGCAGCGATTATGCCGACTACTTTGAAAATTTTCTTGATAGTATCCATATTTATTCCTCCATAATTTATTTTGTGAGTTAATTATACAACTTTAGACCGCCCATGTCAATATAAAGAATTTAATTTAATTATTTCAATTCAATTTAATATGTGCAAGTGACGGTGCAGTCGTATTGACCGTGCATTTTAAGTGTTACGGGTATGACCATTTTTCCGTTTCCCCCGCCCTCAGTGACAGGAAGAACGTAGGTTATATAGTCAAGTCTGCCCTCTTTGTTTATCTGCGCCTTAACGGTAGCACCGCTGTAGTTGATGTAAAGCTCGGTTATCGTTGCATTGCTCGGAAGTCCGAGTGAATCGGGATCTATCGTTTCAAAGATTCCGTCATGATTCTTCGCAGCTTGATCCAATGTCTGCTGTTCGGGATTAAGTTCTATTTCCACCGTGTATGCACCGTTTGTTCCTGCCGTGGCTGTTGCACGTTTTACGGCACTTTCGTTAAGCGATGCCATTTTGTTAAGCGGTGCTATCAGAGAGTTCGGTGTTTTGCCCGACCCTCCCGAATCGACACCGTTTGCAAACGTGCATACGGTATCGGGTTTATCAAGCTGTTTTGCGACATACGAGTTTACCATGCCCTCGATTCCGCCCGATACTTCATCGACTGTGACTGCAAGCTTTTCCGTCTTTTTTACGGTGAAGTTTTGTGTTGCCTTCGTTGCGTTTATCGCATTGACAAGTGCTTTCGATATATCTGCATTACCCGACGGCACTTTCGATTGCGGTGTTTCCTCGTTTGTGTTAGTGTTTGCGGCAAATGTCGTTATATTGCCGTTTGCGGTCGTATTTGTTCCGAGTGGGTCGTCCTTCTTTTCGGGAAGTGTTGTCTGGTTAGTGACCATATCTATCACTATCTGTGACATAGTGCTTTCCGGTTCGGTCTGCTGTACCCATTGGAGTTCGGTTGACGGTTCAAGCGATTTTCTTACTTGTTTTCTGACACCGAAAGAGCCAACCACGAGTCCCATGCAGAATATCCACACGACCGTGACGCAAATAAGGCATATTTTTATTAAGCGGTTCATAGATCAGCTGTCCTTTCATGACCGTTTACCACCAAGTGATAACAAAATCAACTGTTTTCTTTCCGTTTACGGTCGTTTCGCATTTTTTACCGTTGACCGTTGCGTTTATCTTTGCGGTGAACGGAACGGCTATTGTAAGAGTGTCGAATTTTCCGTATTGATTTATCTTTCCCGTGACGGTCGTTCCCGTGTAAGTTGTGGAAGTCGAAGTCACTGTCGCATCTTCCGAAACGTCGGCTGTTACCTTTTTCCAATCGACTGTCGGTGCGAATTTCGAGTTGTTCTGCGGTAAAGTGTTGCCGCTGACTGTTTCCGACTTAAGCTCAAGCGTCATTGTGTACCCCGAGCCGTTTTTCTTAAATGTCGCTTTCTTCACAGCCGATGCCGGTATCGACTGAACTTTTCCCGACGGTGTGAAGAACGATTGAGTCGTAGCGTTTGACGACCTTTCCTTGCCTTTTTCAAAGTCTGCCTCGGAAACGAAAGTCGTATTAAAGCTGTTGACCAACGCACTGACCGTGTTGTATGTGTATCGGTCGGTGATGTTGCTGTCGGAAAGCTGAGAGGTAACTGTTTCCGTCTTTGAAACGTAAAGCGTGCTTGCGTTTGCCGTCTTTGAAAATGCCTCGTTAAATTCCGCTGTTATATCCGTGACCGATGTCGGGATATAGTTTGTCGAGATCTTGGCATTTTGAGAATAAGCACCGTAGTAATTCTTGTTTGAATATGTTATATATGCTCTGACCTTAACGGTGTATTGCGTGTTCTTTGTAAGACCCGTGAACTTATATGATGTTTTCGTTGTTGTCACTGTCTTTTTGTAATTTGTGCCTGTTATCTGAATCTGATATCCGCTGACGTTCTTGATCTTTGACCATTTCACCGTAAGCGTATCTTTTGTCGCACCGCCCGACTGAACGTTTTTGACTTTTGTCGGAGCTGTATACACTTTCAAAGCGGAAGAAAGTTTGCCGTAACGTTTCTTGCCGTCAACTTTCATATACGCTTTGACCTTGTATGTCATCTGCTTTCCCGCTGTCAAGCCCGAATGCGTGAAGTTAGTCTTTGTCGTTGTTTTAATGCTTTCGTACTCTTTAGTCTTTGTGTTATAGCAGTAGACCACATATCCGTCTGCGTCTTCCTGCTTGTTCCACTTTATCTTGACGGACGTTGAAGTGCAACTTGTCGCTTTAAGTCCCGTGACCTTTTGGACTCCCTTTGTTGAGGCTGTGAGTATTTCCGACCACTTGCCCCAAACCTTACCCGAACCTTGCTTGACGTAAGCACGGACTCTGTATTTGCAAGATGAGTTTTCCGCAAGATTTTTGAACGTGTACGATGTCTTAGTTGTCGTTTTTACATCTTTCCATTGGCTGTTGACGTATTTTTGAAGTTTGTATCCGTCAGCACCTTTGACCTTTTTCCATTTGAGTGTGTAACCGGTCAATGTTTTGTCCGTACACGTCAAGGACTGAACTTTGCCTAAGTCGATGTTCACATTGGCAGATGCCTGTGCCGTGCCGAACAAGCTCAAACATTCGATTTTCGCTTTGCCGTATTTGTTTGCCGTAACCGTGCCGCTTTGGTCAACGGAGGCTACGGAGCTGTTGGAGCTTGACCATATCAAGTCTTTATAATAGCAGTCAGACGGTGTGTACGTCACCGTAAGTTTTGCCGTTCCGCCCTTTGAAAGGGCAACGCTCGTTTTATTAAGCTTTATCGAAGTCGGATATATCGCCTTAACGGGTACACCGTTGTTTTTTGCGTATTTTTCTATTACAGAGCCGCTTTCACAGTACACCTTGACTTTAGAGCATTTTCCGAACACGTTTGCACCGATGGTTTTGATCGTTGAAAACGCAGCTACGCTTTCAAGTGATTCGCAGTACCAGAACACAGCATCTCCGAGAGATTCGACAACAGGTGACAGCTCAACGCTCTTAAGTGAAGTACATTCCATGAACGCACCGTTTCCTATCGTCTTGATACTTCCTGCAACGGAAATCGAGGTTATCCTCTTTGACGGGTCTGTCTTTCCGTATTCCTCCGCAAAAGCATAGTTGCCTATTGCGGTTACAGGCACTCCGTTGACTTTTGCCGGGATCGTTACCGCACCGCCGTTTCCGACATACTTATACACTGTGGCATTGTTTCCGTCAATGACATAGGTGATGCCCCCTGCCGTTACAACTTCTTCGGCAAAGCTTAACGGACACGTCGAGATAACTATTGCCAAAACAAAAACAAGAGCCGTCAGCCGTGTGAATAATTTTTTCATTGCTTTTCCCTCCGATCGGTGATAATTCACCGTTTTTTACCGATTATACGGCTGGTTTAGTTATTGTATCATAAAATGATGAACTTTTCAATAACCGACAGTATAATTCCTTGCTCAAATTTCTAAAAAATATTTAAGTCAATATATCCGCTAAACTTGACTTTTACGCTTTAGTTTGGTATAGTTGACTGGTTATTTTATAATCCCAACAGAGGTATAGTTATGGACAAAAAAGTAGTAAAAAGCAATGCCGCTCTCTTGTTGACGGCAATAATATGGGGTCTTGCATTTGTCGCTCAAAGTGACGGAATGAATCACATAGGACCTTTTGCGTTCACCGCTGTCAGATGTATGCTCGGCTCGATAGTTCTCATTCCCGTTTATCTTGTGCTTCAAAAGAAAAACGGCACTTTACATGACAAAGAAGAAAGCAAAAAGAGAAAAGCGACCTTAAAAGTCGGACTTATATGCGGAGTTGTATATTTTGCGGCAACTATCACACAGCAGATAGGCTTACAGTACACTGCCGCAGGCAAAGCGGGATTCGTCACGGCTCTTTACATAGTTCTCGTTCCCATTTTCGGTATGTTTTTCTTCAAGAAAAAACCTCCGTTCAAAGCATGGATAAGCGTTGTCGTGGCAACTGTCGGACTTTACCTTCTTTGCATAAAAGAGGGCTTTTCGATAGACAAAGGCGATATATGGGTCATAGCTTGTGCGATAATATTCACGTTCCATATCTTACTGATAGATAAATTCGCTCCGAAAGTTGACGGAACTTTACTTTCGATGATACAGTTTGCCTGTGCATCGGTTTTATCCGTACCGTTTATTTTCATAACAAAGGAAACAGTTTCACTTGATGCGATATCGAATGCATGGGTGTCGATCGCTTACACCGGTATTTTGTCATGCGGTGTAGGTTATACGCTCCAGATAGTCGGTCAGAGAGATGCAAAGAGTCCGACAGTCGCATCGCTTTTGATGAGCATGGAGTCGGTGTTTGCGGTAATATTCGGTTGGCTGATACTTCACGAAAGACTCACGGAAAAAGAGCTTATAGGTGTAGTTCTCATGTCCTCTGCAATAGTTATTGCCCAGCTCCCGATAGGTGAAAAGAAAAAGGAAAAAGTTGAAGTTTAAGTTTTAGCCGACACCGTTTGCCGCAGGCAGACGGTGTCGGCGTTTTTGCAAACCGCTGAGGCGGTTTGCAACGGGTGGGGTTCGGGGCGGAGGGGCGAGCGGCAGAGATTAGGTGATAGGCAGTAAGTGCAGATTAGCTGAAATTCGGATAGTGAAATTGTGTGGATTCAGCACAGACTTAACGCAGTTTTTAAAACTTGCGGTCAAGACCGCTGCTGTCTACTCGCTAAAACCTATATTGACTTAATTGCCGTTTGCGTGTTAAAATGTTCTCGGAGATGAATATATATGAAAAGTAAAATTTGCTACATAATCTGTGCCGGAGAAAATTACGGCTTTGACTTCACACCGGGCAAAGACGACCTCGTTATTGCCGTTGATAAAGGGTTTGAATACATTAAGGAAAAAGGGATAATTCCCGATGTTACCGTCGGAGATTTCGATTCCCTCGGTTATGTTCCGCAAGGTGATAATGTCTTAAAGCTCAACACCTGCAAAGATGAAACCGATACTCTTTCAGCTGTCCGTCACGGTCTTTCGCTAGGATATACCGAGTTTCACATATATTGCGGAACAGGTGGCAGATTTGACCATACGATTGCGAATGTTCAGATTCTGAGCTATCTTGCAAACAGAAACGCACAAGGTTATCTTTACGATAAGTCCAATATCGCTACTGCTATCAAGGACAGTGAATACCGATTTTCGGGTGAGCTTTCAGGCTATATTTCCGTCTTTTCGCTGTCGGACGAAAGCCGTGGTGTTTATATCGAAAACCTCAAGTATGAGCTTGACGGTGCCGTTTTGACAAGCGACTTTTCAATCGGCACAAGCAACGAATTTATCGGTAAGGACGGCATGATAAAAGTTGAAAACGGCACACTTCTTATAGTATTGCCGAGATAGGGCAGTGACGGGCGGCTGCGATGCTGCCCCCACTCACACTTCGTGTTCGGAGGGCGACCGCAGCCGCCCCGAAAACTCACACCCCGAAAGGAGCTACAAATATGAAAGCAATAGTTACAGTCACAGGCAAGGACACAACCAAAATAATAGCAAGAGTTTGCACTCTCTTGGGCGACAACGATATCAATATTTTGGATATCAGCCAGACCGTCATGCAGGACTTTTTCACAATGTCCATGCTGGTGGATTTGGAGAAGTGCAAAAAAGAAATAACCGAAATTTCGGACGACCTCAACAACTTGGGTAAAGAAATGGGTCTTGTTATACATATTCAAAGAGAAGATATTTTTACTTTGATGCACAGAGTATGAGGTGTAGATATGTTTAACGCTCAAGATATTATAAGTACCCTCGATATGATCGACAACCGACACTTAGATGTCAGAACAATAACCATGGGCATATCACTTTTAGATTGCTGTTCGGATAGCGTATCGGTCACGTCCGAGAAAATATATGACAAGATAACAAAGAAAGCCGAAAATCTTGTAAGTGTCGGTGAACAGATAGAAAAAGAGTTCGGCATACCCGTAGTGAATAAGAGAATATCCGTCACTCCCATATCAATAGTCGGTTCTTCCTGTCACGAAAGCGACTATACGCCTTTGGCGATTGCCATGGATAAAGCCGCAAAAACCTGCGGTGTGAATTTCATAGGCGGCTTTTCCTCTCTTGTAAACAAAGGTTTTACAAAGGGGGATATCAATCTTATAAATTCGATACCCGAGGCTTTAGCGGTGACAGACAGAGTTTGCTCCTCGGTATGCGTTGCCTCTACAAAATCCGGAATCAACATGGACGCAGTGGCTTTGATGGGCAGGATAATCAAGCAGACAGCCGAGCGTACAAGGGAAACGGACGGTTTAGGCTGTGCTAAACTGGTGGTTTTCGCAAATGCGGTGGAGGATAACCCGTTTATGGCAGGTGCATTCCACGGTGTAGGCGAACCCGAATGTGTTATCAATGTCGGAGTAAGCGGACCGGGTGTTGTACATCACGCTTTGACATTCTGTAAAGGTCAGCCATTTGACGTTGTTGCGGAAACGGTAAAGAAAACGGCATTCAAGATAACGAGAATGGGGCAGCTTGTAGCACAGGAGGCATCGGCAAGACTCGGTGTACCGTTCGGAATAATCGACTTATCCCTCGCACCGACACCTGCAAAGGGCGACAGCGTAGCAAGAATACTGGAAGAGATGGGACTTGAAGTTTGCGGTACGCACGGCACGACTGCGGCACTTGCTTTATTGAATGATGCGGTAAAAAAAGGCGGCGTCATGGCAAGCAACCACGTCGGCGGACTTTCGGGGGCATTTATCCCCGTCAGTGAGGACGAAGGCATGATAAATGCCGTACAAAGCGGAGTTCTTTCGATAGAAAAGCTTGAGGCAATGACTTGCGTCTGTTCGGTCGGGCTTGACATGATAGCCGTACCCGGTGACACGAGTGCGGAAACCATAAGTGCGATAATAGCAGATGAGGCGGCAATAGGTGTCGTAAACAACAAGACAACAGCCGTAAGAGTAATACCGTCACCGGGAAAAAAGGTCGGTGACACGGTAGAGTTCGGCGGACTTTTGGGATACGCTCCCGTTATGCCGGTGAACAACGCATCGGCAGCAGAGTTTATCAAAAGAGGCGGCAGAATACCTGCACCTATGCATAGTCTTAGGAATTAGGGCATAGAAGCGGAGCGACCGCAAAGCGGTTGCGGAGCGTAAAGGCGGCAGATTGCGTACTCCCCGAGCCGCAAGGCGAGAGGGAGTGCCAATCTGCCGCCCCGTTGCAACAACGTGCGGTGAGCTGAAAGCTAAAAGGCTGTAGAAACCTCTCCGTCACGGCTTTGCCGTGGGCAGATTATAATATCAAGTGCAACACCAAAAAAATAAATAGACTTCACAATA
>CAYWDD010000036.1:0-9654 GCA_964456935.1 uncultured Faecalibacterium sp.
CTCGCCACGCTTAAGCTGAAGAGTGATGTCGTCATTGGCAATAATGCCGGGAAACTCCTTAGTTATGTGGAGCATTTCGATAATGTATTCACTGTTCATGGCATAACTCACTTTCTGAATTTGTGTCCGTTATATACAGCTTATATAAAAGCTGCATTCAACTAAATATATTGTATAGCAAAGTTCAACAAAAATCAATATTTATCGAACATTTACAACCGGATTTACAAGAGTGTTTTATGAAACGTTCTTATTTCTGTAAGCGGCAGGGGAAAGTCCCGTGAAAGATTTGAATATCCGATTAAAATGACTTAAGCTGTCGTAACCTAAAGCGTTGGCTATTTCAAGCGTTGACAGATGAGTCGAGCGAAGCAAACGGCAAGCGTTTTCACATTTGTGTTCCTTTAAATACGCAGTGACCGTTTTTCCCGTATACTTCTTAAAGCACTCTATCATAACAGGAGGGGAGAATCCTCCCAATGCGTAAACATCTTTAGCGGTGATATCGAGATTTTCGGGAGAATGTATCTTCTCCAAAAGCTCTATGAACCACGGCGGATAGCTGGCACTTTTTACGGCTTTCGAATTGCTTAAAACAGTAACCGCCTGTGAAATCAATTCACATATAAGCGTGTTGGCTTGCGGCGGATTATCTCTCAGCATCAGATTTAACATTCTGGCTCTTTTGATAAAGAAGCCCAGCTCTTCAGATGAAAGCATCGTCTTAAGACTGTCACCGTTGCAAAGATCTTCAAGGGAAATCTTAAGCGCATCACAGATTTTTTCAAGATGCTCTGCCGTCACGCAGAAGTTCATATGTACGCATGAGAGTTCTTCAACCTGAATGAATTTGTGCATATCGGTCGGTCTTATCATATACAGAGTTCCTTTATGCAGTTCTTCACGTTTTCCGTTTATCTCATGTAAAGTTCTGTTATCGGTTATAATAAAAAATTCATAAAAGTCGTGTGAGTGCATCGAGGTGCTTTCGTTACTCCACCAATGAAACGACACATCGTATTTTTTCAAGCTGTGATTATTATAATAATGTACGATACAATCAATTTTTTTGTCGGCATCGAATGAATTTTGTGCAACATTGTCCAAAATTTGTCACTTCCTTAAACTCCTTCTTTTATGTTATAATATCACAATAAATCAAAACATACAAGAGAAAATATGATATAAAAACGAAAAAACTTAAAAAAATCACCTATCTGTATAAAAAAATAGCAAGAAATAGACATACATCTGTCGTATAATATAATGAGTATTATTAAGATTGGAGGAATTATATGAGGATAGTTCATCTGGTCGAAAAGGAAAAAGAGGGTACATATTATACTGTTGATTTTGATGTACCCGAAAACGTCGTTTCGATCACGGTCAAATATGACTATTTAAGAGAAACCAAAGGCTTTTTGGGCGATCTCGTTCCGACTAACACGATAGATATCGGACTTATGGATCAAGACGGTCGTTTTCTCGGCTGGTCGGGAAGTGCCAAGAGCGAGATAACTGTCGGTCAGTTCGGCTCGTCCGCAGGCTATCTTTCACAGCCGATAAAACCCGGTAAATGGAAGATAATCGTCGGTGCGTATCATGTAATGCCGCAGGGAGTCGAAGTCACATATGACATCGACTTTGAGTTCAAACACGAAAAGCTCCTTTTCGGTGACTTGCATATTCACACCACAGCCTCGGACGGTTTCTACGATGCCTCGGAGATTGGTAAAAAAGCCAAAGAGCTGGGACTTGACTTCATCGGTCTTGCAAACCACAACAACTTCAGCGAAAATCTCAATTTACCTCATATTGACGGCTTGACTTTCGTTCCGGCTGTCGAGTGGACACACTATAAGGGTCACATGAACTTCTTCGGTGTTAAAGCACCGTTTGAAAACTCCTTTATAGCTAACAGCGAGGAAGAAATGCATGAGATAGTCGCTCACGCAAGAGAAAAGGGTGCGGTGATATCCGTAAACCACCCGAAATGCAATATTTGTCCGTATCTTTGGGAAAATGAGGACTTTGATATGCTCGAAGTCTGGAACGGTCCTATGCGACCGACAAACATAAGAGGACTTGCCTACTGGACAGAGCTTTTACGTCAAGGTAAAAAGATCCCGATAGTAGGTGGCAGCGATTACCATAAACCGCATATGCCCGTAAGACTCGCAAACCCCGTCACAGGTGTATATTCACCGTCAATGAGTGCAGATGACATAATCGACTCGCTTAAAAAGGGTCATGCCTTTGTCACAAGCGGTGTGGACGGAATCAAGCTTACGATAAAAAGCGGTGATGCCATGATGGGAGATACAACGGCTCTCAGTCAGGCAAACGGACTTGATGTTATTGCGGAGAATTTGAGAGGCGAAACACTTGTACTTGTCACGGACAAGGGCGAAAAGCTTATCAAAAAGCACGTTTTCGGTGCGTACCGCAAAAACATAACTCTCGACAATGTAAAATTCGCCTATGTCAAGGCGATAAAAAATGTTTTCGGCAATGAAATGTTCAATGCCGTGACAAATCCGATATATTTTAACTAAGGAGGAAATAAAATGCCGGATAACAAACTCACAAGAAAAAAGACATCACCGTTTAGATACGGCTTCGGTATGTTCGGAACTTCGATACCGATCAATATGTTTAAGTCCTATGCAGCGGCTTACTACATAACACAGCTCAGTCTTATCACAACGGAACAGATGGCAAGAATCGTATTCATCTACACTTTCGTCGATGCTATCGACAACCCTGTCTACGGTTTCCTTTCAGACCGTACAAAGACAAAGTGGGGTAAGAGAAGACCGTGGCTCGTAATCGGTACACCTCTTCTTATCCTCTCGTTCATCATGTTCTATAACATACCTAAAGGCTTGATGAGCAACGAGTCACAGGCTTATATCTACATTCTTTTGATGTACATTTTAACGGGTACGTTAGACTCACTTATCAACGCAAACTACGGTGCGTTGTTCCCGACGCTCTTTAAGACGGACGAAGAAAGAGCAAAAACAAACGCAATCAGACAGATATGCCAGCTGCTTGCTATGGTTATCTCTATCGTTCTTACTCCGATAATCGTTAAGGCTATCGGTTACGGTGTAACATCAATCATCTACGGTGTTATAGCATTCGCAGTTATCATGTTCATGACTTTCGGCTGCCACGAGGATCTCGAGGAAGAAGAAGCCGAGGTTGCAAATCAGGAGAAGCCCGACCTCTTCAAGGCTATCTTCGCACTTATCACAAACAGCAAATTCTGGATTTTCGGTTTTGCCGGAGCATTCTATTCAGCAGCATTCTCACTTATTTCACAGTCGGTTTCGTTCTACGTCAAATATACGCTCGAACTTGACAGCAGTATGACCACCGTTATGCTTGCAGTCGTATTCGGTTGCGCACTTATCGGTATTGCCGTATTCTCGGTACTTACAAAGAAGATAAACGTTATGACGATTTGGCGTATGGGCTTTATCATCATGGCAGTCGGCTTTATCCCGCTTTACTTTGCAAACTCTCTTGCAGTAGCACTTCCCACAGCTTGCATCATGGGTATCGGTGTTGCAGGTTGCCTTATGACAATGGACTGTATAGGCGCTAAGATTATTGATGACGACTATGCTCGCCACGGTGTAAAGCGTGAAGGTATGCTCACAAGCCTTATCGGTGTTATGAACAGACTTAACGGTCTTTACGTTTCACTCGGATTTAAGATCATGTACTCGGTATACGGATTTGAAAATGACCTGAATCCCGGTACAAGACCCGGTGAAGCTTCAAGAGTTTTGATGTGCGTACTTCCGTTTATCGCAATGGCTCTTGCAAGTGTTATCTCAATGTTCCTTCACTTCAATGATGAGAAAAAGCCGGTTGAAGCTATTCCCGCAGAGGTAAGCGAAAATGCCTAAGTATCTGATAATCAATGCCGACGATTTCGGATATAACGAACAGCAAAATAAAGCTATAAGTGAGCTTTATTCAAAAGGCTTGATAACTTCCACCTCTGTTCTGACGGTTGCCCCGAATGCACTTGAGGCAGTCGAAAAGGCAAGGGACGACAAGATGACAGTCGGTGTACATCTTGCGATAAATTCAGACGGTGGTCAGCATTGGCACAGTATAAGCGGCAGAGAGTCGCTTATGAACGAAAACGGTGAATTGTACAACAGCCAGCAAGATCTCACGTTTCACGTTAAAAGACGTGACGTAAGAGCCGAACTTGAGGCACAGTATGATTCAATAACCGCATTCGGTGTAAATGTCGATCATGCAGACAACCATTCGGGAACACTTTACGGTATCAACGGAAGAAGATTTTTCCTTGACGCATATGACTTTTGCGCGGAACATTCTTTACCCTACAGATTTCCGAAAACTCCCGGTTTTCTCGAAAGACAGATCGGAATGAAGATTCCGAAACCGCTTATGGGTGTGTTCGATATGCTTGTTTCATCGGCTGAAAAGAGGGGAGTCAAGCTCCTTGACGACCTCGTTTCAAATCCGTGGTCTATAAGCAAGATAGACAGCTATGAAACTCTCAGAGATTACTATCTTGATGCAGTTGACAATTGCATCGACGGTGTAACGGAGATGTTCCTGCACCCGGCTTATCCTGCCGAAAATGCATCGGCGGAATGGAAAAAACGTGAATATGAACTTAGACTTCTCCAAAGCGGTGATCTTTTGGAAAGAGCAAAGCAAAAGGGAATCGAAGTCGTTTCATGGTCAATATTTAAGGAATTATAATTACAGACGCTCATCGGGGAAACTCGATGAGCGTTTTGTCCAATATCCAACCTCCAAAATCCAACCCCTAATTTGACTTTTTTCTTATAAAATGCTACCATAATAAAAAACGAATCATGAGGGAGAAAATATGGTTTACAGTTTTTATCATTTGACAGATCTGCATTACTACAGCAAGAAAAACTTTGAATGTGACCCGTGGAGCTTACCGCAACCCGAGGGACAGATATCTTTTCGTGAAAGCGAAGAGATAAACAGAAAAGCGTTTGAAATAATACTCAATGATGAGGACACAAAAACCGTTATAGTTACAGGCGACTTGACGGATAACGGTGATAAATTCAGTCACGATGAAATGATAGCTTTGTTGTCCGATTTTACCGAAAAAGGCGGCAGACCGTTTGTTTTCACCGATTCACACGACTATCCTTGGTTCGACATTTCCAAATATGATAAAGACGGAAACAAATTGCCCAATACACATTTGCCCGAGGACGAAGTTATCCCGATGTATTATCCGTTCGGCAGAGATAAAGCGATAGCTGTCTACGACAAAGACAAAACGAGCTATGTTGCCGAGCTTTTTCCAAAACTTCGCTATATAGCCTTGGGATATGACTATACTTCCGAGGATAAATTGCATGACCCGAAGTTTTCGCCCGAGCTTATAAACTGGACAATTGAACAGATAAGACTTGCCAAACAAGACGGAGCGGAAGTTGTCTGCGGTACACATTGGCCTGTTGTGTTACCGTCACCTGTCTACGGCTTTATGGCCAAAGGCAACACCTTTGTAAACGGTGAAGAATTTCTGAAAACACTTGCCGATGAAGGCGTACATCTGTTTTTCAGCGGTCATTCACACATACAGCGAATCAGAGAACTTGTCAGTGAAAACGGAAATAAGATTTACAGCGTTTCGACGTCGGCTTTGGTCGGATTTCCGCCTAAAATGAGAAAAATAACGATCGACACCGATAATAAAACCGCAAAAATCAGAACAATAGATATGGAAGTTCCCGAGCTTAACCTCGGAATGCCTCTTAAAGACTATACACGAAAAGGATTCTTGGGAAGTCTTGAACAAATCCCGTATAACATGGAGCATGATGTTGAGGCTTTTGCCAAAACGGGCGGCGGTGTTACCTTACCGGTGGACTTAATAAGAAAGCACCCGAAAATCGTAATGTTCCTCGGCAAAAAGCTAAACGGACTTACATACGGAAAAATGGCTAAGTTTTCGTCAAAGTATCACAAGATGAAAAAGTCGGAATATGCGGCCG
Source organism: uncultured Faecalibacterium sp. (assembly GCA_964456935.1). Lineage (GTDB taxonomy): Bacteria > Bacillota > Clostridia > Oscillospirales > Acutalibacteraceae > UBA6857. The sequence goes on from CAYWDD010000036.1 coordinate 6,042, forward strand.
TTTCGGATAAGCTTGTCGTACCGTTTATATTTGAAGTTATAGCAGGATTGTACCAAGGAAATCAGCACTATTCACCCGATACCGTCGAGTATAAAATAGCAATGGGTGTTGCCGCAAAGCTTGATAATATCACATCAATGCTTAAGATCGACATTCCGAAATTGCTGGGTGGTTACAGTATCTCACAGGTTTTACAGCCGCTATTATATAACAGCGGAACAGACGACGATAATGCCGATATAAATTTCTGATATTAAGCTGAAAGGACGGTTAAATCATGAAATATAACATAGATCCGCAAATAAGAAAGTTTTGCTTGAGCATTCCTTTTAAAGCACCGCTTATTTCAATAAGCCATGCGCCTATGATACTTATGCTTAAATTCGTTACAAAAAAAGGTGTTAAAGCTAAAAAGGACAACGCTTACGGTTGTCCTATAGACATATTCGAGCCTGACGGAATAAGCGATAACGCTCCTTGTATTGTCTTTTGTCACGGTGGCGGATTCGGTTTCAAGGCAGCACCTCATCATAAGTCGCTTGCATTAAAACTTGCAAAAGAAGTCGGCTGTCGGGTCGTTTTTCCCGATTACCGTTTGTTGCCGAATAATGCGTACCCGAAAGCAAGGGAGGACGCATTAAACGCTTACCGATATGCCTGTGAGCATTTCGGGAAAAGCGACTTAGCCGTATTGGGTGACAGCGCAGGCGGAGCGTTAGCGACATATATCGTACTTGATGCGGAAAAATCGGACTTAAAAGCACCGAAACTTCAAATGTTGCTTTATCCTGTCATTGATGCCGAATGTAACAGCGAATCAATGAAAAAATACACGGACACACCGCTTTGGAACGCCGTAAACAACAGAGAAATGTGGAGAATGTATCTTGGAAATGCCGACATAAATGAGGCATCGCCAATGCAAATGCCACTTCCTAAAAATATCCCCGAAACATATATAGAAACAGCGGAATTTGACTGTCTGCACGATGAGGGTGTGGCATATGCCGAAAGACTCATGTCGGCAGGGACGAAGGTCGAACTCTATCAAACAAAGGGAACACCTCACGGTTACGATATAGCCGGAGGCAGCAAACTTATGAAAACGTGCATGGAAAAGCGTGTCAATGCACTCAAAAGAGCGTTTCTGCATTCGAGTGAAAGTGCGGAATGTGAATCGGTTTGACGTATTTTAAAATTGCACGATTTTAGGCACGGCTTTGGCACCCTCTTGTCAGTTCAATCTGACTTCAAGCAACTACGCTCGAGGGTACGCAAAGCCGTGCCTTGCCGCCCCTCCGCCCCGGCACCCCACCCGTGCACAAAACTTGTAATTTTCGACTAAAGTCGAAAATTACAAGTTTTATTTAGTTAGTTCGCCCTATCGATCATTATCTGCATAACCGAGTCCGCTATTTCACCGAATATCGGACCGCAGTCTTTTCCGCCGCTTGTACCGTCATCGCATAAAACCGCAACCGAATATAAAGGCTCGTTTACAGGGAAAAATCCGACAAACCATGTCCGTAAGATTTCGTCACCGTCATCACCGTAGATTCCGCTTTGCGCTGTTCCCGTTTTGCCGGCAACACTGCAAAGACTTGCCTCACCGTAATAAGCGTTACCCTCCGTAACAACGGATTCGAGAAGCTTTTTCATCTTGTCACACGTTTCTTTGCTCAAAACGTTGCTTTCGGGTTTCGTCTGCGTCTTGGTTACAATGCCGTCTTTATCGACAGTTCCCTCTATAAGATACGGATATCTGTATTTTCCACCGTTAGCAATTGCCGAGTATGCACTTGCCAGTTGTACAGGTGTTGCCGTAAGATCACCTTGCCCGAATGAAAAGTTTGCAAGCTTTCCGCTGTTTTTCAGTTCGTTTCCGTCGGGCAAAACTCCGTCTTGCGAATACATTGAATCGGCAAAGTGCGTTCCCGTACCGAATCCCAGACTTGAACAAAAATCGCTGATACCGTCGGGTGACATATTTTGTGTAAGTTTGATGAAATAAGTGTTGCAGGAAACTTGAAGTGCCTTTTCAAGTCCGACTTCTCCGTGAGCCGATTTGTTTATGCAACCGTACAATGTACCGTTTACGTCGATCCTGCCTGTGCAGTCGTGTTCAAATGAGGTGTCCGCCTTGCTTTCAAGTGCATATGATGCGAGTATCGGCTTAAAGACAGACCCGACACTGTATGCACAAAAGGCTTTGTTTACAAGAGGGGAGTTGTTCGATTCAAGAGCCGAGGATAAGTCATTTCGGTCGTAATCGGGTCTGCTTACAGCTGCGGCAATACCTCCTGTTTTACAGTCAATTACGACACAAGCACCGCTTTCTATCTTCTGCATAGCCTTTTCACACGCAAGCTGAATGTCTTTATCAATAGTCAGGACGACTCCTTGTTGTGATGAAAAGTTGTTGTCGTTTACGGTGGGCGTCATACCGTTTAGTACACGGCCGTTAGCATCGACAGAGAATGTGACGGAGATATTTCCGCCGCCTTGAGATAAAAGTTCGTTATACGCTTTTTCGATGCCCGATACACCGTTTCCCTCACCGTCAAGATAGCCGATAATGTGATTTGCAATTTGGCTTTCGCTGTATCTTATCGGTACATGAAAAGACTGAATATCGTCGGTGTCTATCTCTTTTTCACTTTCGAACAAGGTCGGATATCCGTCTGTCAACGTCTTGATGATATCTTCGCTTTCGCTTATGTTTTCCTGTACGCTTAAAATCGCATCGCCGCTCGGCTTTGCGGTACAGAGTATCTTTTCTTCGGAATTTACAAGTTTATTCATTCTTATATCATATATGTTGCCTCTTGATGTGCCGATGTTTATCGTTCTTGTCGCCGTCGTATTGTCCGCTTTGGCATAGGACGAGTAATTGAGCGATATAATCTTAACTGTGAGAAATGAAAAGGCAACGCATACGGCAATATATACGCTGACAAGTCTTTTATACATAAAAATTGCCTCCTTGAACCTGTTTTTCGGTCTACTTTTTTAGCTTTACCCAAAAACCGCAAAATAAAATTATTATTTTTTATGAAAAGACTTGATTTTTATGAAAAAGTGTCTATAATAATACTTAGCACTTGAAGTCCGAGAGTGCTAAAACATAGCAATTTATATTTTGGAGGTATATATCATGACACTTAAACCACTGGCTGACAGAGTTGTTATCAAGGCTGTCGAGGCTGAAGAAACAACAAAGGGCGGCATCATCTTAGCAGCCGCATCACAGGAGAAACCCCAGATAGCCGAAGTCGTAGCAGTAGGCCCGGGCGGTACTGTAAACGGTAAAGAAGTAAAAATGTATATAAAGGTCGGCGATAAGGTAATCACCGATAAATACACAGGCAAACAGGTCAAGATCGATGACGAGGAATACACGATCGTTCGTCAGGACGATATCCTTGCAATAGTTGAATAATAACGGAGGGAAATATTATGGCAAAACAGATCATTTACGGCGAAGAAGCCAGAAAAGCATTACAAAACGGTATAGACAAACTTGCCGACACAGTTAAGATTACACTCGGTCCTAAGGGAAGAAACGTTGTGCTTGACAGAAAGTACGGCTCACCCCTTATCACAAACGACGGTG
>CAYWDD010000037.1:0-9644 GCA_964456935.1 uncultured Faecalibacterium sp.
TTGGAAAATCAACAGCAAAGGCACATTGACAATAAGCGGCAGCGGAAAAATGTACAACTATGGGAACAAAAGCACAAATTCCCAAGAGTGGTACAAGACAAGAATGAACGTCAAGAAGATCGTCATAAAGGACGGAGTTGAAAGTATCGGAAACAGAGCTTTTATAAATTTCCGAAACCTTGTAAGCGTTGAAATTCCCGACAGTGTTAAAAGCATAGGTACTTATGCTTTTGCAAACTGTGAAAAGCTGGAGAAGGCTACTTTGCCGGACTCAATAACCTCTATAGGCGAAGGTGCATTCAGACTTTGCAGTAAACTGCAAGAGATAAACATTCCGAAGAATCTTAAGACTATCAGCAAGGAAATGTTGCGTGGCTGTAAGAGTCTGACAGAAATCGTTATTCCCGACAGTGTAACGACGATTAAAAGCTACGCTTTCACAAACTGTCGCAACGTGGAAAAAATCGTTGTTCCGGACAGTGTAACTTACATTGGCAAGGGTGTATTTAAATGGTGCAGTAACGTAAAAGAGATAACGCTTTCAAAGAACATTAAAACTATCACATATGAAATGTTCAGAGGCTGTAAGAATCTGACGGAAATCGTCATTCCGAACGGTGTTACAAAAATAGACACTTGGGCTTTTTACAACTGTTCAAGCTTAAGAAACGTTAACGTTCCTGCCTCGGTAGAGGAAATTGCCCGTTCAGCATTTTATAGTACATCAGGTGTGGAAAACATCAATATCGACAGCAATAATCCGTATTATTCTTCAATAGACGGTGTGCTTTGCAGCAAGGACAAAACAGAACTTATCTCCTACCCGATAGGAAGAAAAGAAACGACCTACGTCATTCCGAGTACAATTAAAACAATAGGAGCAAATGCTTTCAGCGGCAATGCAAATCCTAAAGAAATAGTGATTTCGGAAAGTGTAACAAGAATAAAAGAGTATGCATTTTCAGATGCATCACTGACAACCTTGACTATTCCGAACACGGTCAAGCAATTTGACAAGAAAGCATTTCTTTTTATGAGTGTTAAGGAACTTCGTCTTCCGACCAACATGAAAACGATTCCGAGTGATATTTTTAGTTCTTGCAAAAGTATTGAAAGCTTAATCATTCCGGAGGGCGTTGAAACAATAGAAGAAGATGCGTTTAAGTGGTGCGACTTAAAAAAGGTCACAATTCCGTCAAGCTTAAAGAATGTAAAAGGCAGTGCCTTTTTCGGAAATGATATTGAAGAAACATATATAACAGACCTTGATGCATGGTGCAAAATCGAATTTAAGAGCAGTTCATCTGTTCCCAGCGCCAAAAAGCTTTATCTTAACGGTCAGCCCGTCACAAATCTTGTCATACCCCAAAGTGTAACGAAAATTAAAGATTATACATTCATTGATTTCGGCAACATAGAAAGTGTTGAAATACCCGAAGGTGTCACAGATATAGGCAGCTGGGCATTTAATGGGTGCGGATCACTTAAAAAAGTTACAATTCCGTCAACCGTTAAAAGAATCGGCTCAAATGCGTTTTCGGAGTCGGGACTTTTATCTCTGGAACTTCCTAACGGAGTTGAAGAAATCGACTATCATGCTTTTTCAAACACAAAATTGCAGACCGTTAAAATCTCAAAAACCGTAACCAAAATAGGTGAAAGTGCATTTGTTCTGAACAAAAATTTAGAAGATATTACAGTTGATTCCGGAAATCCTAACTACACCTCGATTAAAGGTGTACTTTTCAACAAAAAAGTGACAAAGCTTATACAGTATCCAATCGGTAAAGTCGAAACGTCTTATACTGTTCCCAAAAGCGTAACTAAGATAGAAGAAGCAGCATTTAAGTATAGTAAAAATCTCGAAAGCGTTAAAATGTCTAAGAATCTTAAGACTATAGGCAATGAAGCGTTTTACCACTGTAAAGCTCTTAAAAAGATCTCACTTCCCGACTCTGTAAAGACTCTCGGTGAATTTGTATTTGGCGATTGCTACAAGCTTGAAAGTGTTAAGCTTTCGAATAACATCAAAGTCATTCCCGGATATGCTTTTGTCGATTGCCATGCTTTGTCGGAGATAAATATGCCGAACAAACTGACAGACATACATTACTCTGCATTCGAGAATTGCCGAAACTTGAAAAAGATTAAGTTCCCGATAACTCTGAAATCAATAGGCTCAGATGCTTTCGCAGGCTGTAAAAGACTTAAGAATTATGAAATACCTGCAAGCGTAACAGATTTGGGCTCTTCCGTAATAGGCTGCTATTATTTAGATGAAGAAAAAGAATACTTAGATACCGCTGCGTATAAAAATGTAAAAATTAAAGGTTACAAAGGCTCGGCAGCTGAAAAATACGCAAAGAAAAACAAGATTAAGTTTGTTGCATTAAAGGAACACACTCATAAATACGACAGCAAGTTGACTATACCGGCAACGACATCATCAGACGGCGGTAAATGTTCCGTTTGCAGTATTTGCGGAAAAGCAAAGGTCAACACAAAGATAGCCAAGATAAAATCAGTCAAGCTTTCACAAAATCAATTTATCTATAACGGTGAAAAGCAAAAACCGAAAGTCACCGTCAAAGACACAAACGGAAAGACACTTAAAAAGGGTACTGATTATACAGTTGAATATTCAAAAGGCTGCAAAAAGATCGGTCAATATGACGTCACGGTTACATTCAAAGGAAAGTATGAGGGCAAAGAAAGATTAGTCTTTACCATAGTACCTGAAACGACTTCTATTAAAAAGCTCACCGCAGGCGACCAACAGTTCACCGTGACTTGGAAGAAACAGCCTAATCAAACAAGCGGTTATAAAATCCAATACAGCACATCTAAAAACATGGATAAAAACATTCACACCGTTAAAGTTGACAAGTCTAAAACCTCGAAAACAATAACTAAACTTAAAAGCGGAAAAACTTATTATGTGCGAGTTTGCACATATGCAACTTATGATTACTCGGGATATGAATCCACCCAATGTTCACCGTGGTCCGAGGTAAAGAGTGTTAAGGTCAATTGACAAGAGAAAAATGTAAAATATATTCCTTTTCTTAATTTTCAGAATCGGACACAGTAAGGGCAAGCCTTTCGGCTTGCCCTTACTGTGTCCTCAATCAGCCTTCTGATTTTTTCTTCACCGTGCATCACAGCAGCGGGGCGGTATGCCGTGCTTTCTCACTTCGTTCGAACGCACGTTATCCCGCCGTAACGCTCCGCAACCGCCTTCGGCGGTCGCTCCGCTCCTTATTCTCCCTGCCTCTTCTCTAAAAACCGTTTCAGCAACCCTTGGTATACATCGGTGAGCATATAGCTTACGGTTTCATCGCTGAGTTCAAGATATTCCGTAGCGACCATGGTTGCGATACCGTGAACGAATATCCACATTTCCGTATGCAGAAGTTCCGCATCGGCTCTCGAAAGACCCGTTTGCGATACGATTATGTCTATGACGGGAGCTATACTTTCGTCTTTCTTCATGTACTCGCCGCTTTCTCTGTGACGCATGAACAACAGCTTAAAAAGCTCACATTCTTCTTTAGCGTAAGTAATATATGCAAGTCCCGTGTTTTTATAAGCAGGACAGTTCTCAGGAGCTTTATAGCTTAATATGTACTCCATGTAATGTTCATAAGAAACCTTGATTACGTCCTGTTTGAGTTCCTCCATTGAGGAGTAGTTTGAAAATATCGGCTGAGTCGAACAGCCTATCTCTGCGGCAACAGATCTTGCGTTAATGCTGTCTGCACCGCTCTTTCTGACAATGTTCACAGCCGCAAGGACTATATCCTGTTTTGATACTTTCTGTTTCGGTGGCATGATTATCCCCTTTCGCAAGTTTGATAATATAGGTTATATAACTCTTGTTATTATAATACAGTTTTCGAACTTTGTCAAGGACAATATTATTTTTAATCTGTTCATAACAAAACATATGCAGTGAGAACATAGTTTCTGTCCGCACCGCAATATATATCTGCATAGAATTAAGGCGACTCAATGAGCCGCCTTATTATTTTGATCACCAATGCTTTACTCCGCAGTCGCAAACTTGCTTTGAGTCTGAACCGAACAGCTTGTAAATAAAGCACTTTATGCCCCAGATAATTTTATCGAGGAAACTTGTCGAATGACACTGGCATGAGCATTTATTTGTGTTGTCCTCGATGTCATGAAGTGACCACTGTGAAAGCCATGATATAGCGGTCGGATTTGCGTCCTCATTGCCGTAACCGTCTATTGTCTTAAGTCCGACACAACCTGCATCATCTTGACAATCATAGACTACATAGTTCCAAACAACGTGGTTGTACAAAGCACCTGTATCGGGTGAATCCTCACAAGTAGTAAGTCTTATCTTGGCAGGATTTGAAGTCTGTGCCTTAAGATTCTTCCATGTCGGCGAGCAGTAAAGGTTGTACACAGAATAAGAGTCGGTCGTACAGTGAACGAGCCATATAGCCATGTCCTTTATCTTAGCTGCCTCCGAGGAACTTATTGTCGTTCTGTTTGCGTTCAAGACAGCACCTGCAAAACTGTCGGGATATTCCGTGATAAGTCTTGTCGCACCGACAGCACCCAAGCACCAACCGATAACATATATTCTGTTTGTGTCAACGTTGGGATTCTTTTGTGCGAAATCGTCAATAGCCGCCTTGAGAGATGATATCGGCATCATATCCCAGTAAATCGGGTCATGTGATCTTGCAATCAAAAGGTATGCACCGCCCGAATTGCGAAATCTTGCCTGTGTTTCTTCGCCTGACCAATAAGCAAACTTGTTACCTACTAATTCTTCGCCCTCGTATCCGCCTTCGCCTGCACCTGCTAAGAAAATGCAGAGCGGATATTTTGTTGTGTCGGAATCGCTCTTTTTCGGTGAATAGTAACTATAGTCAACCGTCATTCCGCCTGCCTCAGGTCCAACGCCTCTTGACCACTGCGCTCTGAGTGCTTTCATGCCGTCGTTTACGCTCACTGCCGATACCGCAAAGGCAAAGCTTGACACCAGCATAGCAAGTGAAAGCATAACGGCAAGTGCTTTTTTCAACGTCTTTTTCATATTATACCTCCGAAAAAATAAATCTAAGATGAAAATACTTACATCTTAGGTTTATTTTACCATTATATAATATAAATGTCAACAAGTGTCGATAATCATTCCGCACATTTTTTGCAAGGAGTAAGTCCCCTGTTTTCAGCCTCATCAAGTGTTACATCAAAAGAATTTTTTCCTCCGCAAGTTGATGAGAAATGGTAGCGTTTGCCTGTCGGTGTTATGTACACCGTGCGGCTTTTCTCTTTGTTTTCTGTTGTAGTAACCTCGGTTTCTTCGACAGTTGTTCCCTCTTTTGTACTCTCGGTTTGTTCTTGCTTAAGTTCTTCTTTTGTATCAGCGACTGTCGGTACAAAGCCGTCAGACACTTCGCTTTTTGTTTCTTCGGAATTTTCGTTTTCTGTTTCACTTTTGTCAAGCACTTCTTCCGTTTCGTCGATATCCGATTCATCGTCTTGCATTAAGTCCGCATCATCGTCGGATTCCGAGAAATCGTCTTCAAGTTGCGAAAACGTCCTGTCGTACTTATAGGAATTATCGGAAGGAATTTTCCTCTGTTCGCCGAAATAGCCTACACATCCGACGATAACAGACACAGCCACGAGAACCGACATAATCACGGCAAGATATCTTTTTATTCGTGCTTGTTTCAAATTTTCGCGTTCCTTTTCAAGGCTCTTGATTTCTTTTTTCTCCTTGAAATTGTACTATTTGGTGTCGGCTTTTTGTGAAAGTTCCGACTCGATTTCTTTTATACGTTGATTTTCGGATTCTATTTTTTCACGTTTTTCCGAAAGCTTGTCTTTTAGTTTGTTATCCATTTTTACTCCTGTGTTTATATGCCGAACTTGTTTAAATCAACAGTTCCGTCAGCTTGAAACGACACTCCCTCTTCTTCGAGAAGCTTTCTTTGCATATCCTCACCACCGAAAGCAAAAGCCGACGATGTTTTACCCATTCGGTTGACTACTCTGTGGCACGGAATAACTCCGGGTTCGGGATTGACGTGCAAAGCATAGCCTACTACCCTAGCCCATCTGGGATTCCCTGCAAGAAAAGCTATCTGCCCATATGTTGCAACTTTACCCTTGGGTATGGTTTTTACAGCCTCGTATATTTTTTCATATGCGGTCATAATATACCTCTTTATTTCCCCTGCTTGCTGTTTTTGACGGCTTTTATCATATTCTGACAAACTTGCTTGTTTATCCTCAATCCGCAACCGCCTATATTGATTACAACTCCCGCAACATTTTCGAGTACCACATATTTTTCAAGCTCCGTAAAAGAAGTTGTTACGACCTGTGATGTCATCAAAAGCTTAGCAATAGCCGGAATAGTCGTATACGTTTCCTGTATCTCTGTCGTGTCGGTAAAACAAGGTATCCACTTTGAGCCGTCACGCTTATCCGTTACCAGCAGTGCCTCGAAGTTGCCACCGGGGGTGACACCCATGCAAGCCAAGGTTGAATTTGCTATCGCAGACAGCATTGCCTGTTCCAGAATTTTAAGCACTTTCGGGTTTTCGTTTCTTGCCTGCATCTGCAAAAATCTCAGCATCATAAAATTCACGACAGGCTCGCTCACGGAATCAAATTCCGTTTTAATAAGCTGATTTTGTTTGTACCTTATCTTACACAAGGTCGGTTCTATTTCCACAAACTCTATGCCGAAACGTGTCATGCTCATGAAAAATCGGGTTATTTCTTCATTTTCGAGTTTTACAGCCTCGACCTTGGTTTTACTGCTTTCGTTACAATGCAAAGCGTAGTTTTCCGCTCTTGTTTTATCCAAAAAGACAACGGCATTACCCGATACAACATTTGGATATGATTTAGTAAGCGTATGATCCATGATTGCATACATGGTTTCGGCTTTTTTCAGTCTTGCGGCAAGCTGTGAAACCATGATATTTGATATGCCTTGCAAAAACTCATTCTTTTGAGTGAGAACGTGATCGGCAAGAATTATTATGCTGTCATCGTCGGCATTACCGAGTTTTTGTTTGAACTCATCGGGAGTACAAACAGCAGGTAATCTTTTTATATCGCAATCCGGCAAAAGCTCCGGAATAATATTTTCGATAATTTTAAAAACTTCATCTGTCATAGGTCAACACCCCTTTTCATTATACATATTATATTCCGAATTTTATCATTTTTCAACCGATTTGTGAAAATAGGCATATAAGGTCGATAATTGGCGGAATTATGCTAAATTCTACAGATATTCCCTCTTCAAAAAAGCACTTAAAAAATTTTTACATTTTTTCTGAAAAAGTGTTGACAAAGCGTAAGTAAATGAGTATAATATCAAAGTCTTAGAGGTATAGTGTAACGGTAACACTCCGGACTCTGACTCCGTCATTTAAGGTTCGAATCCTTATACCTCTGCCATGAATGCCGAAACTTTAAGTTTCGGCATTTTTATTTTTCAGCATGATGCATTGTGTTTCGAAAGGCTCTGTTTTCAACTTGATGTTAAAATTTTTCTACACAGTGTTCACAATGTATAATGTTTTGTGCCTAACCGATGACAATTTCAAACATTAAATACATATTTAAGGCTTTATTCATATTTTAGTAACATTTTCAGTAACAACAATTGGTATCATATTGTTGTAAAAATTTAAAAGGAGGAAGCATCAATGGAAGGCCCTATTTATGAACTTGTACAGTACATCAAGAATCTCATTCAGCAGATCATTGATTACTTCAGAGATTTCAACGACAATCACTAAGTAAATAATTAAAAGCGACACACTTAACGGTGTGTCGCTTTTTTTGTGTGAAAGCCCGCCCGCAGGGCGGGCGGAACGGTGAAAGCGTGCACTCCCGACCGCCGCAGGCGGGCGGGAGTGCCGATTTCGCCGTTGATACAGACTGAATTATCGCACAGACGTAAGTCGTTATCTCAATCTCACTTTCTGCTTTCAGTCACGACTTCGGCACTCACTCGCCACAGGCGAGCGAGTGCGCAAAGTCGTGCCTTGCCGCCCTCCCCCGGCACCCCACCCGTCTGTTCACAGCCGCTAAACATTATCTGACCTGACTACTTTACCGTATAACTGTCAAATATTATATAAATTGAGCAAAAAATCAACAAAATTTTGCTATGTTTCTACCTTTTAACTCTTGAAAATATTACCGTTTTAATATATACTGTAAGGTGGTATAAAATTAAAATATAATTATGAAAGGAATTTACCATGAACGTTTTAAACAAGAAATCAGTTGAAGACATTGACGTTAAGGGCAAAAAAGTTCTTGTCCGTTGCGACTTCAATGTAAAAATGGAAAACGGAGTTATCACAAGCGATAAAAGAATCGTTGCTTCACTTCCCACTATCAAATATCTCATAGAGAACGGTGCAAAGCTTATTCTCTGCTCACACCTCGGCAGACCCAAGGGCGAATTTAACCCCGAGTTTTCTCTCGCTCCCGTTGCCGCACGTCTTTCGGAACTTCTCGGTCAGGAAGTCAAGATGGCTAAAGACGTTGTAGGTGACAGTGCAAAGGAACTTGCCGCATCTCTTAAAGACGGTGAAGTAATGCTCCTTGAAAATGTTCGTTTCCATGCAGAAGAAACAAAGAACGATCCTGAGTTTTCAAAGGCTCTCGCATCTCTTGCGGAAATCTATGTAAACGACGCTTTCGGTTCAGCTCACAGAGCTCACTCATCAACAACAGGTGTTGCAGATTATCTCCCCGCAGTTTGCGGTTATCTTATCCAGAAAGAGCTTACCTACATCGGCGGTGCTCTTGAAAATCCGAAGAGACCTCTCGTTGCCATTCTCGGCGGCGCAAAGGTTTCGGACAAAATCGGTGTTATCACAAACCTCATCGACAAGGTTGACACTCTCATAGTCGGTGGCGGTATGGCTTACACATTCTTTGCCGCTCTCGGTCACACTGTAGGTACATCTATCTGCGAAAACGACAAGATTGACCTTGCTAAGCAGATGATGGACAACGCTAAGGAAAAGGGTGTAAACTTCCTTATCCCCGTTGACAACATCGTAGGTAAAGAGTACAAGGCTGACACAGAATATCAGACTGTTAATTCAGATGACATTCCCGACGGCTGGATGGGTCTTGATATCGGTCCCAAGACAACGGAAATGTTCGCAAATGCAGTTAAAGATGCAGGCACAGTAATTTGGAACGGACCTATGGGTGTTTCTGAGTGGGAACACTTTGCAAACGGTACTATCGGTGTTGCAACAGCTATAGCTGACAGCGACGCTATCTCAATCATCGGTGGCGGTGACTCTGCTGCTGCTATTCAGAAACTCGGCTTTGCCGACAAGATGAGCCACATCTCAACAGGTGGCGGTGCATCTCTCGAATTCCTTGAGGGCAAGGAACTTCCGGGTGTTGCAGCTCTCAACGATAAAGACTGATAATAAATAATTGTGTGTGGGCATTTTCGCTCACACACAATATTACAGCCCATTTAGGGCAAACTATAATTAAATTAACTTAAAAGGAAGTATTATCATGAAAAAGTCAGTTCGTAAAGCAGTTATCGCAGGTAACTGGAAAATGAATAAAACTCCGTCCGAAACAACAGAACT
>CAYWDD010000038.1:0-6620 GCA_964456935.1 uncultured Faecalibacterium sp.
CGCCACAAAAGACAGTGGTCGCATCAGCCGTGTATGTGGTTTGAGTTTTCACCGAACGGAATGAACCGGGGAGTCGGAATATACGGCTGCAAACCTGTCGTCATGGAGTGTTTCAGAAGAAAGCTTGACGAAAAAGGCGACGAGTTTCTAAAGGCGGTCAAAAGCACCGAAAAAGTGAACGCACAGCCTCATTTCAGTCTTTATAAGAAAGATAAAAGCGTCGGTAAAGATCAAAGACTTAAGCTTTACTACAACGCAAAAGAGCTTTATTTCACAAGCCCCTTATATACGCTTGAAAGCTTGTTTGACGGCAGTGTAAAGCAGGAACTTACAAAGGCAATAAAGGCATATGCGCCTATGTATAAATTTTTAATGGAGATAACAGAAGAATTACTTGAAGGAGGAATATAAAATGCTTGATAAGTATTGGAAACATTTTAAAAGCGGAACGGACATAAGAGGTGTAGCGGTAGATGCCGTAAAGGACGAACCGCTTGACCTTACAGATGAAAACGTATTCAGAATGGCTGCAGGTTTTGCAAAGTGGCTTAAGAAAAACGTCAAAAAGGACAGCTATAAGGTGTCGGTCGGTCACGATTCGAGAATCTCTGCCGAAAGAATAAAGGCACAGGTGGTCGAAGCTTTGACAAAAAGCGGATTTACGGTCATTGACTGTTCGCTTGCATCAACACCTGCAATGTTTATGACAACGGTTGACCTTGAATGCGATGCCGCAGTTCAGATCACCGCAAGTCATCACCCATACCACAGAAACGGACTTAAGTTTTTCACCCGTAAAGGCGGACTTGAGGGCAGCGATATAGAAAAGATACTCGAATATGCTCAGAATAACGAAAACGTTATTTGCGACACAAAGGGCGAAGTGATATCTGTCGATTATATGACGAAGTACGCTGAAAATCTTCGTAATATGATAAAAGAACAGGTTGCTGCCGATGACTACGAACATCCGCTTAAAGGATACAAAATAGCGGTCGATGCAGGTAACGGAGTCGGAGGTTTCTTTGCAAGAGATGTCTTAGCTCCTCTCGGTGCGGACGTTTCCGCAAGCAGATATCTCGACCCCGACGGAATGTTCCCCAACCATATCCCGAACCCCGAAAATTCCACGGCTATGAAAGCTATATGCGAGGCAACACTTGAGGGCAAATGCGATCTCGGTGTCATATTCGATACGGACGTTGACAGAGCCGGCTGTGTTGATGCAAACGGAAACGAGATCAACAGAAACCGCCTTGTCGCTCTTGCATCTCTTATCGCTCTTGAGGGTAACGAGGGCGGAACTATCGTTACAGACAGCGTAACTTCAAGCGGACTTAAGAAGTTCATAGAGCAGACACTCGGCGGTGTACACTATAGATTCAAGAGGGGATATAAGAACGTTATCGACCGTCAGATAGAGCTTAACGAAAACGGAATAAACTGTCCTCTTGCAATGGAAACATCGGGTCATGCGGCATTTAAAGAGAACTATTATCTCGATGACGGTGCGTATCTTATGACAAAGATAATCGTCAAAACGGCACAGCTGGGAAAACAGGGAAAAACTCTTGATTCGCTTATAGCAGAACTTGAAGACCCTGCCGAGGCTAAGGAGTTTAGATTTAAGATAATACCGGAGGATTTCAAATCTTACGGTGAAAAGGTTATTTCCAATCTTGAAAAGTATGCGGAAAATGCCTGCGGCTGGGTAACTGCCGATGATAACAGAGAGGGTATCAGAGTCAATTTTGCTAAGGACAACGGTGACGGCTGGTTCTTGTTAAGACTCAGCGTACACGATCCGATAATGCCGCTTAACATCGAAAGCGACACAGTCGGAGGAGTAAAAATAATTGCCAAACAGCTGATTGAATTTTTGAAGGAGTATGACGGCTTGGACATTGCCGTTATTGAAGATTTTGTTAAATGAAACAAGGTGAGATCGTGTTTGAAAATTTAAGAGCATATGCTCAAATAAATCTTGATAACATAAGACATAACATAGACGCTATCAAAAAGAGAGTCGGCGACGATACAAAGATATTGGCTATCATCAAAGCCGACGGCTACGGTCACGGCTCTATCCCGATAGCAAGATACTTAAGCAAGGAAAAGCTTGTCTACGGTTTCGGCGTTTCGACTTACCGTGAGGCGGTCGTTTTAAGAAAAGGCGGCATAAACGAACCTATACTTATTTTGGGTTACGTTTTCCCGGGTGACTTCGAGGGGGTACTTAGATACGGCATCACAACGACTGTGTTCCAGTATGAAACGGCTAAGTTTCTCTCTGACGTTGCGGTAATGTGCGGAATGACGGCTAATATCCATATCAAGATAGACACAGGTATGGGTAGAATCGGATTTGATGCAGACGATGAAAGCATAGATGAAATAGAGAGAATATCAAAGCTTCCGAATATCAACATAGAGGGAGCGTTTTCACACTTTGCCTGTGCCGACAGTAAAGATAAGACTTCTGCCGAAAATCAGGAAAAGAAGTTTTTCCATATCCTTTCAGAGCTTGAAGAAAGAGGAATAAACATACCCATTAAGCACATATGCAACAGTGCGGGTATAGTCGATATGACAGACGGCTATCTTGATATGGTAAGAGCCGGTATCGTAATGTACGGACTGTATCCCTCCGATCAGGTCAACAAAGAGGCTATAGACCTGCGACCTGCAATGGAAATAAAAAGTCGTGTGGTGTATGTAAAAACCGTCAAAAAGGACACCCCGATAAGCTATGGTTCAACATATATTGCAAAGAAAGGCACAAAGATAGCGACAGTTTCTCTCGGATATGCAGACGGATATTACAGGTCACTTTCATCAAAGGGAGAAGTTCTCATAAGAGGCAAAAGAGCGAAGATAGTCGGCAGGATATGTATGGATCAGATGATGGTCGATGTTACCGATATCCCCGATGTATGTCAAGGCGATATTGTTACCGTATTCGGAAAAGACGGCAACGAAGAAATAACTTTCGAGGAAATGAGCAATGTTGCCGGTACGTTCAACTATGAATTTATCTGCGGCTTTGCAAGACGAGTTCCGAGAATATACTTTGAACACGGCAGAATAATCCGTGTGCTTGACTATCTTGAAGAAACGATATGAGGGACTGCTATGTATAAGAAAAACTGTGAATTTTGCTTAAACTATGTTTTCGATGAAGAATACGGTGAAAACATATGCGACGTTGATATCGACATGGACGAAATGGAACATTTCCTGCATGGCTCATACAAGGAATGTCCGTATTTCAGGATAGACAACGAATATAAAATTGTGGAGAAACAAAACTGAAAAGGAGAAAATATATGGCTAAAGATTTTTTTAAAGAACAGCTTTCCTTTGAAAGCAAAAGTGCAACATTTAAGACTCACATTATAGTCAGAGGCAAGGTGAGATTCAGCGTCTTGTCGGACAGACTTTTGAGAGTTGAAGTCGATAACGATTCCTGCTTTACCGATGAGCCGACACAGTGCGTGTGGTTCAGAGATTTTCAAAGACCCGAATTTAAGGTGGTACAGGACGGTTGGAACGTCAAGATAATAACCGCAAAAACCTGCTTTGAGTATGACTTAAAGGCTCAGAAAATGGCAAGCATTACTCTCGAAAACGGAAAATGCGTGACCGATTGGCACAAGGGTAACCTTATGGGTACATACAGAACTCTTGACATGACAAGAGGTGCGATAAAGCTTGAAGAGGGACTTATTTCGACCGAGGGCGTTACCGTTTTCGATGATGCTAAATCTCATATTCTCACCGAAAAATACGATATAAAAGAGAGAAAAGAAACCGTCAGTGACGAATATTACTTCGCCTACGGACACGATTACAGAGGCTGTATAAACGCTCTTTATGCTCTTTGCGGTGAAGTGCCGCTTGTTCCGAGATATTGCCTCGGAAACTGGTGGTCACGCTATAAGGCATACAGTCAGCAGGAATATATAGATCTTATGCAGAAATTTATTGACCGTAAGATTCCCATCACTGTCGCTACGGTAGATATGGACTGGCACTGGGTCGATCTTAAGCGTTTCGGAGATGACGGAAAATTCCGATTCAAGGAGTTTCCGCCTGCCGCAATAAATAACCTCGTTCAGTCAGACGGTTGGACGGGTTACAGCTGGAACACCGAACTTTTCCCCGATTACCCGGGATTTTTGAAGTGGCTTAAGGATCATAATTTCAAGATAACGCTCAACGTTCACCCCTCACAGGGCATTCGTCCGTTTGAGGATATGTATCCCGAATTTGCCGAAAGGATAGGCATAAATCCCACAACAAAACAGCACATACCGTTCGACATTACGAGCAAGAAATATGTTGAGGCATATTTTGATATACTTCACAGACCGTATGAGGAAAAAGGCGTTGACTTCTGGTGGATAGATTGGCAGCAGGGCAACAATACCAAAATCAAGAATCTTGATCCGCTCTGGGCATTGAATCATTATCACTATCTTTATTCACAAAGAGAGAATAAGCGACCGCTCATTCTTTCGAGATACGCACAGATAGGTTCGCACCGCTATCCTCTCGGATTTTCGGGAGATACGGCTGTCAACTGGGCTTGCCTTGACTTCCAGCCTTACTTTACGGCGAATGCGGCAAACGTCGGCTATACATGGTGGAGTCATGACATAGGTGGTCACTGCTTCGGAGACAAAGACGACGAATTATATGTACGCTGGGTGCAGTTCGGACTTTACAGCCCGATAATGCGACTTCATTCAACGCAAAATGAGTTCATGGGCAAAGAGCCGTGGAAGTTCAAGAGCGAGGCTATGAATTTAGCAGAGGACTGTCTGCGTACCAGACATAAAATGCTCCCGTATATCTACTCCATGAACTACAGAAATCACAAGGACGGCATAGCGATATGTGAGCCGATATATTATCAGTACCCCGATGACAAGAAAGCCTACGAGTACAAAAACACTTATTTCTTCGGCTCGGAGCTTATCGTTGCACCGATAACCGAAAAGTGCGACCCGAGAACAAACATGGCGAAAACCAAAGTTTGGTTGCCGTCCGGAAGATATACGGATATCTATAACGGCAGAATATACGAGGGCGGCAGAGAATACACGCTTTACAGAGATCTTCACAGCATTCCCGTTTTGGCAAAAGAGGGCGCTGTAATCCCGATGGGAGCTAAGAGCGACACGAACGATTGGACTAACCCCGTGGATATGCAGATAGCGGTATATTCAGGTTCGAATCATTTCGATATGTACGAGGACGACGGTGAAACCAACGAGTACAAAAACGGAAAATATGCCATAACACGCTTTAAGGTGCTTTCAAGCGGTTCTTCTTTGAAGTTCACCGTAAACGCACCGACAGGTGATGCAAGCGTAGTACCCGAAAAGAGAAACATGGAACTTTTGTTCAAGGACGTTGAAAAGTGCGATAAGATAATCGTGACAAGGGGCGAGAAACGTCTTGAACTTTCAAGCAAGACCAACGGCTTTGTTTCTGTCGATCTGTTCAAGGTAAAGAGAGATGAAACAGTTGAAGTCGAGCTTGTGAACTACGTTCGCAAATCAAACGGTGACAAAAAAGAGCTTTTGATAGAAACAATATCGAAGTTCCAAGGCAATAACAACCTCAAAATGGCTATGTACACAAGCTTTGTCAAGGATCAAAGCAAGCGGCATATCCCGTTCTTTGAGCCGTTCAAAGGACCAATTGAGGAAATACTTGCATTAAAACAATAACACATCAGCGACCGCACATACGTCAGAGTATGTGCGGTCGAATTTTATTGCCCGAAAGCCGCAGATTTTTATATATTCACTAAAATTTTCTTAAGCTTTGACCGAAAATTTTAATAGAAAGCGTCGAAATATTACATCTTAAATATAGATTTAAGCGATGAAATATGATACAATAAACAGACAGTAGTATAATGCCTGGATTATGGTCTTTGTAAAGGGCAACAGCAAAGCTTTTGCAGCACTTAAGTTATACCCCTTTTGCATAACGCTTATGCTGTTTTGATACTTTACAAATGTCGCTTTTTTGGGTAGAATATACTTAGTATGGAGAAAAGCGGCTGTTTTACGGAAAACAGCCGAATAAGAGAATCAACAGACAAAAAATATCGAACAGGAGAACAAATTATGAAAATAACTATCTGCATCGGCAGTTCATGCCATATCAAAGGCTCACGTCAAGTAGTAAGTCAACTTCAAGAGTTGATAGGCGAGAGAAATCTCGAAGACAAAATAGAACTTTCGGGTGCTTTCTGCATGAATAATTGCCAAAAGGGAGTGTGCGTAACGGTTGACGGTGAAATGTATTCCGTTTCTCCCGAAAGTGTCAAAGATTTCTTTGAAAACACCGTTATGAAAAAACTCGGAAACTGAAATTCACCGATAAAATCAACAAGGAGTGAACAAAGTGAACAACTGTCTGACTCTGAAAAAATCAAACTGTAAAAACTGCTATAAGTGTATTCGTCACTGCCCGGTTAAATCTATCAGATTTTCGGGCAATCAGGCATATATAATCGGCAACGAATGTATATTGTGCGGACACTGTTTCGTTGTCTGCCCGCAAAATGCCAAGGAGATAGTCGATGAAACCGAAAAGGTAAA
>CAYWDD010000038.1:6630-9637 GCA_964456935.1 uncultured Faecalibacterium sp.
GTGCTTCTTCAAAGCGGTGATCCCGTAATAGTCAGCCTTGCTCCGTCCTTTGTCGCAAACTATGACAACGTCGGTATAGGCGCAATGCGTGACGCACTTAAAAAGCTCGGATTTTACGATGTTGAAGAAACCGCAATAGGAGCGACCATAGTTAAAGATGAGTACGAGAGAATACTTTCAGACGGAACAAGAGATGTCCTCATTTCGTCTTGCTGTCACTCTGTAAACCTCCTTATACAGAAATATTACCCAATGCTTATAAACGACCTTGCAGATGTACTGTCACCTATGCAAGCTCATTGCAAGGATATAAAGAGCCGTTACCCAAACGCTAAGACCGTGTTCATAGGGCCGTGCGTTGCAAAGAAAGACGAGGCATCGTATTATGAAGGCTATGCCGACGCTGTGCTTACCTATGACGAATTGACATCATGGCTTAAGGAAGAAGATATAGAGATTGAGCAAAAGCCCGACAGCGACCCCAACAGCCGAGCAAGATTCTTCCCGACGACAGGCGGCATACTTAAGACAATGACAAATGCCAATCCGAAGTATACATACA
Organism: uncultured Faecalibacterium sp.; assembly: GCA_964456935.1. GTDB lineage: Bacteria > Bacillota > Clostridia > Oscillospirales > Acutalibacteraceae > UBA6857. Next base: position 7,193 of record CAYWDD010000038.1, read on the forward strand.
TGGCGATAGACGGAGTCGAAAACTGCATTCAGGCACTTAAGGACATAGAAAGCGGCAAGGTGCATAACTGCTTTATCGAAATGTCGGCTTGTGTCGGCAGCTGTATAGGCGGACCCGTTATGGAAAAGTTCCACCGCTCACCTGTCAAGGACTACGTCACGGTAGCGGAGTTTGCCGGAGAAAACGACTTTGAGGTCGAACAGCCGGACAGCCTTTCAATTCAAAAGACGTTTATACCTATCGAACTTCGCAGACGGATGCCAAGCGAAAGCGAAATCAGAGATATATTAAGACAAATGGGCAAGATGAAACCGTCAGATGAGCTTAATTGCGGCTCATGCGGATATGACACTTGCCGTGAAAAAGCAATAGCTATCTATCAAGACAAAGCCGAGATATCAATGTGCTTGCCGTATCTTAAGGACAAAGCCGAAAGCTTTTCCGACAGTATGGTCAAGAACACCCCGAACGGACTTATAGTTCTTAACGAAAAGCTCGAGGTACAGCAGATAAACGAGGCGGCTAAAAAGCTTATGCATATAAGAAGATCGTCGGACATTTTAGGCGATCAGGTAGTCAGAATATTAGATCCGTCCATATTTATGGAAGTCCTTTCAACGGAAAGAGATATCCACAACAGAAAGTCATATCTTGCCGAATACGAAAAGTATGTAGAACAGACCGTTATTTACGATAAAGAGTACAGAATACTTGTCTGTATCATGAGAGATATAACCGAGGAAGAGGCGGCAAGAGAGAAAAAAGAAAGGATCAGCAGGCAGACAGTCGAAACAGCGGACAGAGTTGTTGACAAACAGATGAGAATAGTACAGGAAATAGCCTCACTTTTGGGCGAAACAGCCGCCGAAACAAAGATTGCACTTGCTAAGCTGAAGGAGTCGATATCAGATGAATAACCTTTGTGCCGAGATCGGTTACAAAAGCATAAATCATATTGGTGAACAGCTTTGCGGCGACCATGTCGATGTAGTCGAGCGTGGCGAAAACTCGACAGTCATAGTCCTTGCCGACGGTTTGGGCAGCGGTGTTAAAGCCAGCATACTATCAACGCTTACATCGAAAATAATCTCCACCATGATGAGTGAGGGACTTTCGATAGAAGAATGTGTTTCGACTATAGCGTCCGCTTTGCCGATATGCTCTGTAAGAGGAGTTGCGTATTCGACGTTCACGATTATGCATATCAGGGAAAATGAAACCTTGGAGCTAATACAATACGATAATCCGTACGCAGTGTTTATCCGTGACTTTGAAATATACGATTACCCGAAAACCGAGATGAACATTGAGGGTAAGAAAATATATAAGTCTGTCATAAGTCTTAAAGACGGTGACATGATAACCGCAATGAGTGACGGCTGTCCCCATGCCGGAATAGGCATAGCCTATAACTTCGGCTGGAAAAGAGAGGACATAGCCGACTTTATGAAGATGCTCGCACCTGCGGGATATAACGCAAAAACACTCGCTACCATGCTTGTCGATGAATGTAACAAGCTTTACGGCTATGAGCCGGGCGACGATGCGACTGCGTGTGTTGTAAGAATAAGAAAAAGAGAGCCGATGAACATTTTGTTCGGACCTCCGACCCACAGAGATGACTGCAACAGAATGATGTCGCTTTTCTTCGGAAAAGAGGGAAAACACATCGTCTGCGGAGGAACAACGGCATCAATTGCGGCAAAGTATTTAAGAAAGCCGCTAAAACCGAGTCTTAACTTTGAAAAAAGCGACATACCGCCCACAGCGGAGCTTGAGGGTGTTGACCTTGTTACAGAGGGAGTTATAACCGTGAACAGGGTTGTCGAGTATGCAAAAGACGCTCTCGGTGAAAACAAACAATACGAAAGCTGGAGCTTTAAGCGTGACGGAGCGTCACTTATAAGCAGAATGCTGTTTGAAGAGGCGACCGACATCAATTTCTTTGTCGGAAAAGCGATAAATCCGGCTCACCAAAATCCGGATCTTCCGATAAACTTCAATATAAAGATGAACCTTGTCGAGGAACTCTCGGCTTGTTTGAAGAAGATGGGAAAAAGAATCAAAGTAAGTTATTTTTAATGAGGGAATAGATTATGCGAAAATTTGACACTAAAGTACAGTATCTTAAATATAAGGTACTAAGAGAGGTAGCACGTCAGGCGTGGAGCGGAACGCTTTATGATAATCTTCTGGATATTCCGAAGATCATCATTCCCGGCAACACCCCCACAATGCGTTGCTGTATCTATAAGGAGAGAGCCATTCTTTCCGAAAGAGTCAAGATAGCCATGGGCGGCGACAAAGATGACCCGAACGTTATCGAAGTCATATCAATAGCCTGTGACGAGTGTCCCATGGGCGGATACGAAGTTACAAACGCTTGCAGAGGCTGTCTTGCAAACCGCTGTGAGGACGTATGTAAGAGGGGAGCGATATCCTTTG
>CAYWDD010000039.1:0-9512 GCA_964456935.1 uncultured Faecalibacterium sp.
TTCGGCTTTTGCTCGTTCTGCGTCTGCTGTAAATTCTTGTCAAAAGCCTCTCTGAACGCACGGAGAATATCTCCGTTTACCGCACCTGTGGGAGTGGTCGGTGTAAAGGGAGATGATGAGGGAGTGCTGCCGATTATGTTCTGCTGAGGGTCAGACTGAGTTGATGAAACATTCTGTAAAATGCTCTCGTTCTTAAAGCCGGTTGCAATAACAGTGATAAGCATTTCATCGCCCATATCCTCATCGAATACAGAACCGAAGATGATGTTTGCATCGGGATGTGTGTTCTGAGAAATGAGGTCGCCTGCCTCCTCAATCTTATCAAGAGGCATGTCCGAAGAACAGGTAACGTTGATGATAACACCGCTTGCACCCTCGATAGTGGTTTCAAGGAGCGGACTTGTGATAGCCTTCTCTGTTGCCTCTGCGGCACAGTCCTGACCTTTTCCGCGACCGATACCCATATGAGCTCTGCCGGCATCTTTCATGACGCTCTTAATATCGGCAAAGTCAAGGTTGATGTAACCGGGAACTTTGATAGTATCGGAAATGCTCTTAACACCCTGCCAGAGAACTTCGTTTGCCTTACCGAAAGCATCACGAACACCGAGAGATTTATCACCCAGAAGGCGAAGTCTTTCGTTCGGAATAACTATAAGGCTGTCTACGTTCTTTTCAAGCTCTTTGATACCCTCTTCTGCCTGTAACATACGTTTTCTGCCCTCGAATCTGAAAGGCTTTGTAACGATACCGACTGTGAGTATACCCATTTCTTTTGCTATCTCGGCAACTATAGGAGCCGCACCTGTTCCGGTACCGCCGCCCATACCTGCGGTGATAAATACCATGTCTGTGTTCTTAAGTACCTCGGAGATCGCTTCTCTGCTTTCCTCTGCGGCTTTGCGGCCGACTGAGGGATCTCCGCCTGCACCCATGCAACCTGTGGTTTTCTCACCTATCTGAATTTTGTGAGTTGCTTTTGAATTTTCAAGTATCTGACGGTCTGTGTTTATAGAAATAAACTCAACGCCTACTATACCTGCGTTGACCATGCTGTTAACGGCATTTCCGCCGCCACCGCCGACACCTATTACTTTTATCTGGTTATATGCAATGTATTCATTGTCTATTGCGAAACCCATTAAACTTCCCCCTAAACGTATAATTATCTAAAAAACGACTGATTTTTCGCACACAAAGTCATATTATATAGGTGATTATAACACAGATGAATCGAAATATCAATAATATAAATTAAAAACTTTAATTGAATTTTGTATACGATTTTGACTATTTTGACGATATAAATTTACTCTGCGGATTTATCCGTGGTTTCAGCCGTTGTTTTGTCTGTTGTACCGTTGCCGGCTTTTTTATCTTCTTTGCTGTCTTTCGATGCGGCTGTGGTGTTTATTTCTTCCTCTTTGAAGAATGCTTTTGTTACGCTCTTCAAGTTGATAACACCCTCTTGCTTGTTGTTTTCGCTTTCAAGCTTTGAGATTATTTCTTTTGCCATTTTAAGCTTAGACGCCATGTCACTCCTCGAACCGAATTCGAGTTTTATCTTTCCGCCGTAAATCGCAGTAAGTGAGTTTGTATCGCTGACATCGACATTTGTAAGCTTAAGCTCGGACGAAGTTGCCTCGCTTATTATCTCTTTTGCCGCCTCGTAGCTTTCAGGCGACTTTACCGTGAGCTTTGTTCCCGGCTTTGTGTTCAGCGTTTCGATTCCGACAAGCTGTACTGTGTCGCCTTTTTTTGAGGCAACTTCTTCCAGCACCTTATCGTTTTCATTTATCAATATATATTTGCCGCCCTTTTTTATAGAGTACGCAGGAACGGTTTCCGTAATCACGATCTCTACGTCCGAGGGTATCTTTCTGACTATCTTCGCACTTGCAACGTAAGGTAAAGAAGCCGATAACTTTTCGGTCACTTTTCCCGACGTTGTTCGCCACAGATTATCTCCGATTTCAACATCGGAATTTTCTATTATCTGTTCTGCCGTGTACCTTGTATCGCCCGAAACCGTTATCACTTCGATCTTAAAAAGCACGGTCAGTGACAGTGCCACCAAGACACCGACAGCGATCATAACTGTAAATATCAAAGCTTTTATGACATTTTTCTTTCGCTTTTTTCTTGCATCTTTTGCGTAAGCTTTTCTTCTCTCGTCTTTGGAACGATAATCCTCTTTTCCTTTTTTGCTCTTTTTTGCCGTCTTTTTGGTTTTCTTCTTTGCAGTTGTCTTTTTCACAGTTTGCGGCTGTGACCTCTTGCTGTCGGAAACGATGGGACGTTCTCTGTCGGCTGAAGTAAAGCTGCCTTGCTTTTTGGGTGCGTCGTAGACATACTTTTCCCCTGCAAGCCACTTACGTCTTTCCTCCGCCAGCTGTTCGGCACGTCTTTTTTCATCGCTTATGCTCTGAGGTCTTTTATATTCATTTTGGTTTTTTCTTTCCCAATCTTTCATGCTTTAACCTCGCTTGATATCAGCTCCTATACTGCTGAGAGCTTTTTCTATTTTCTCATATCCTCGGTCTATGTGATGAGTTTGCGTAATTTCCGTTATACCCTCCGCTCTGAGTGCCGCAATTATCAGTGAGCCGCCTCCCCTAAGATCGGTCGCCTCGACTTTAGCACCGTACAGCTTTCGTGTACCGTCAATCAACGCTACTCTGTCCTCTATTTTGATTTTTGCTCCCAAGCGTAAAAGCTGGGGAACGTGCTTAAATCTTGATTCGAATATGTTCTCTACTATGACGCTCGTACCTTTTGCTTTTGTCGCCATTGCCATGACGGGTGCTTGAGCGTCTGTCGGAAATCCCGGATAAGGCATGGTTCTGACGTTCCTTACGGGCAAGAGCATATCGGGTGATTTTATTCTCAATGCGTTCTTTTCGACATCGACCTTACACCCCGATTGTTCAAAGACGGATATAACGCTTTTCAGATGTAAAGGAACGATATTATCTATAAGTACGTCACCGCCTGCCGAGGCCACCGCCGCCATATATGTTGCGGCTGTTATTCTGTCCGGTATGACCGAAAATTCACAGCCGTGAAGTCTTTCGACACCGCATATACTCACAGTACCGTCGGAGTTTATGCTTATTTTAGCACCGCACTTATTAAGAAAGTCAACAAGCACCGCTATCTCAGGTTCTCTTGCCGCATTATATATGTTTGTAACTCCGTCCGATACGGCACAGGCAAGAATTATGTTTTCTGTCGCTCCGACTGACGGAAAAGGCAGGTTTATATTTTCGCCTTTAAGCTTGCCGTTTATTTTACAACTCAGCTTTCCATGGCTTTCGTCTATCTCCGCACCCAAAATTTTCAGTGATGACAGGTGCAAATCTATCGGGCGAAGTCCTATCTCGCAGCCGCCCGGTGTGTACATCTCGGCATTGCCTGTTCTTGATAAGACAGAGCCGAGAAAGACAATCGACGACCTCATTTCACGCATGAGTGATTCGGGGATATACGAACGTGTCAAAGTTTTTGAATCGACGGTTATTATATCTTTGTCACGGCTGACGTTACAGCCCAAAAATTCGAGTATTTTCACCGCCGCAGTAACATCAGTCAAGTCGGGACAATTATGTATCACGCACACGTCTTTAGTAAGGATAACTGCCGCAAGTAACGGCAGGCAACTGTTCTTTGAGCCGTGTGTACTGATTCTTCCCTCCAACTTTTTGCCGCCCTCGATAATTATATTTTTCACACATAACACGACCTTTCAGCTTAAAACTGTTGTATTCTATGCTGAAAATGTGTTTTGGGTGAATGAGCGGAGCGACCGCCGAAGGCGGTTGCGGAGCGTAACGGCGGGATAATGTGCGTTCGAACGAAGTGAGATAGCACAGCATACCGCTACGGCATCGGGGCGTGTACTCCCCGAACGCAAGTGAGTGGGAGTGCCGAACTGGTGCCGCCGCTGCTGAAATTCACGGTAAGCAGGGAGTTTGCAGGCTGCACATATGCCTCCTGCAACTAACCGCTGTCGGGCGATCAGCCTTTACTCTTTGCAAGCTCAACAACGATTTCCGCTATTTTTGATTTTGCGTCTATCATTGCCATGTTTCTTGCGTTTTTGCCTATTGTTTCTCTTTTTTCTTTGTTATTGACAAGCTCGTCCACTGCCGTGATAAGCTTATCGCCCGTCAAATCTTTTTCCTCTATTATCACTGCCGCATTATTGTTGACAAGTGCCATTGCGTTGTGGTACTGGTGGTTTTCCGCAACATTCGGTGACGGAACAAGTATTGATGCCTTTCCCAAAGCCTCGATCTCGCTTAATGACGATGCTCCTGCTCGGCAAACAACTATATCAGCCGCACTCATGCATACGTCCATATCGCTTATGTATTCTCTGATTTCGATGTTCTTATGACTTTCAAGGTCAATACCGTTTTCTTTTATTTTTGAAGGTACCCAAAGTCCGTATCTTCCCATTGAGTGTAAAAAGCGATAACCTTTTTCATCTGCTCTTTTTGATATAAGTTCAACTGCCGCCTCGTTTATCGCTTTTGCACCGAGTGAACCGCCCATGGAAAGTATAAGCACCTCATCATCTTTAATTCCCATTTCGGCTCTCGAAAAATCCCTGTCAGCTCTGAGCATCTCCCCTCTTACGGGAAGCCCTGTAAGTACGCAGTCATTTTTCGTATCGAAATATTTTCTGACGCTTTCGACTGTTATCATGACTTTGTCAACGTGCTTTGCAAGAGCTTTATTCGTCATTCCGGGAAAAGCGTTCTGTTCGTGGATAGCTGTCGGGATTCCCATTTTATACGCACATCTGAGTACAGGGCCGGAAACATATCCTCCGAAACCTATGACAACATCGGGAGAAAATTTCTTGATTATTTTCTTAGTCTGAAAAGATGACGTCAAAAGGTAAAACAAAGTTCTTATATTCTTTACTATGTTCTTGACTGTCAACTTTCTCTGAAATCCCGATATAGATATAGTTGCAAAGTCAAAGCCTGCCTGTGGGACAAGCTTTGACTCCATTTTTTCTTTTGTACCGACAAAGAGTATCTCACTGTCGGGGTATTTCTCTCTTATTTCACCGGCAACCGCAAGAGCCGGATTTATATGTCCGCCCGTTCCGCCGGCGGCAAACAGAAATTTCATATTTATAACCTCACTTACGTTTTCTCAATGGTGCTGTTTCTCGACACCGAAAGTATCAAGCCCATTTCCGCCAGCAATATGACCAGAGAAGTTCCTCCGTAGCTGAAGAACGGAAGAGATATTCCCGTATTGGGTATTGCATCGGAAACGACCGCTATGTTGAGTATGACCTGTACTCCGACCTGAAGTGCTATACCCATGGCAAGCATTGAGCCGAACACATCTTTAGCCTTGACCGCTATTCTGAATGCTCTGAAAACAAGAGCGGCAAAAAGGCAAATTATTATTATTGCTCCGACAAAGCCGAGTTCTTCACAAATTATCGCAAAGATGAAATCGTTTTGTGGTTCGGAAACATACATATGCTTTTGTCTTGAACCGCCTAAACCTAATCCGAACGGTCCACCCGATGCTATTGCTCTTAAACTTTGGTTTGTCTGCCATCTGGCTTTAAGAGGCTCATAGCTTTTGTCAAGCCATGCCACGATTCTTGTACCGGCATAACCGGGGAGAATGTCGGGGTGTTTTATGACTACTACAAGTGCTATGGCAACTATTGCCGCAAGCAAAACGAAATAGCCTTTCTTGACGCCGCCGAGCCACATCATTCCGACGCCTATCAAAAATACAAGTATCGTACATGAGATATGATTTTCAATGATTATCAAAACGCAAATGATCGAAATTATCAATGTGTACCACAAAGTCAAAGCCATTGACATTGTGCTTGCGTTTCTGTAAAAGACACGAATTTTCGAGGTAAAGTTATCGTCGATATTGTGAAGTAAGGGAGAGTTCATAACTTTCTTCGAGCCTATCATTCCGTATTGTCTTGAGATATTATAGGCAAGGAAAAGTATCAAGCCGAATTTTGCTATCTCAGACGGTTGAAAGTTGATAGGTCCGATTTTAAGCCAGCGTTTGAAGTCGTTATCCTTATGGAGATTGACAAGAAACGTTATTATAAGAAGCAGTATTGAACCGACATAACCTATGACCGCAAGACCGCCGTTAAGACGTTTATAGTTGAAAAAGCTGATTGCAAACATGACAACGATGCCTATAACGGCAAAAACAAGCTGCCTTTTAATGTACCAAAGTTCATCTCCGCCTTTTCTGTAGTACGCATCGGTATAGCTTGCGGAAAACATCATAACAAGACCTATGCAAAGCAGGATAAAGACCAACACAACAAAGGGAGCGTCCAATGTACCGGTGATAGTCCACCTCTTTATGAAAGCACCGAATTTAGCACCGCTTTGCTCTGCACGTCTGACGGATTCGAGCTTTTCACGTCTTAACTCGTCATTTCGCATTTCTCTTTCTCTTTCACGCTGTCTTGCCCTATCACTGCGGACATCGTTATACGGATTTGCCGCATTATTCGGTTTTGCACGTTCTCTTCCGGTCAAAGTTCTCCCTCCTATCAGATGCAAATTCTAAAAATCACATCACCCTGTTATCTCCGAAATAGATGATTATTATGCCCAAAATACAGGCAACTGTGTTTACTAAAGTAAATATTCTGACAATTTTTTTCTCGTTCCAGCCGCACATTTCAAAGTGGTGGTGGATAGGTGCCATTTTGAACACCTTTTTATGACGAAGTTTGATACTGCCTATCTGTATAACGTCGCTCATTGCCTCAACGACATATATAAATCCGAACAGTACAAGTATTAAAGGCATATCGATCGCATATGCGAGAGCTACGACCATACCGCCGAGGAACATTGAACCTGTGTCACCCATCATGACCTTTGCAGGATAGTGATTCCAGATAAGATAGCCTGCACAACCTCCGACCAAAGCCGCAGCAAGTATGCTGACGCTTGTTGTCTTATAGAGTATGGCAGCAACGGTAAATGCAAGAGCGGATACAAGCGTTACACTTCCGCAAAGACCGTCTATACCGTCTGTAAAGTTTACGGCATTTATTGCACCGTAAATAACGCAGACCCCGAATATCCAATAGAAGAAATGCATATCAACAGAGCCGACAAACGGAACGTACATAGAAGTGCCGCTTACCTTGTAGTAGCAGAAGAGGTAAGCCACTGCAATGATAAGCTGGGGAATAGTCTTTTGTATTTCCGTAAGTCCGAGGTTACGCTTTTTTACGACCTTTATATAGTCGTCCGTAAAGCCGACAAGTGCGAAAAGTAAAGCAAGGAGCAATCCGCCGAATATCTTGACCGTTTCGACGTTTTTCATTTCTCCGGCAGGTGAAAACGCACTTGCACCCGTGCCTTTGCAGACAAGGAACGTAACAACAGCGGAGAGTATAACTCCGATGATAAACATGATACCGCCCATTGTCGGTGTACCCTGCTTTTTTGCATGCCACTTAGGGCCTATATCGACAAGTATAGTCTGACCGAATTTGAGCTTATGAAGGAGCGGAATTATACCGTAACCCAAAACCCATGTGACGATGAACGCAATAAGAAGTGACATAACACTTGCAACCGTAATACTCATTTGATCAAATCCTCTCGTTTTAGTTTTCCTTTTGTTTTTCGAGATACTCAGTTACCTTTTCTCTCTCATCGTAATGTGTTTTTTCCTTGCCGATTATCTGGTATGTTTCATGACCTTTACCGGCAAGAAGTATTATATCATGCTCTTTGGCTATGCTCAAGGCAAATTCTATCGCCTGTGTCCTGTCTACCTTAACATAGGTCTGATTTTTACTGCCTTTCATGCCTTCGAGTATATCGTTTATTATGCTTTCGGGTTCTTCCGTTCTGGGATTATCCGTTGTAACCACGGCTATGTCGGAAAGATAAGCGACCGTGCTGCCCATTATCGGACGTTTGGTTTTATCTCTGTCACCACCGCAACCGAAAACCGTAATGACTCTGCCGCCCTGCTTTACTTCATTGAGCGTTCTTAAAACATTTTCAAGTCCGTCGGGAGTGTGAGCATAGTCAATTATAACTTTATAAGGTGTGTCGGTATCGAGAACTTCAAATCTTCCCTTGACGCTTTTAAGCTTTGCGACAGTCGCAATTACTTCATCAAAATCGAATCCGAGTTCAAGAAGAGAACCTATAACAGCCATCGAGTTATACACAGAGAACATTCCCGGTGTTTCGTAGTGTACCCTGCCTATCATCGAGATACCGACTATCGCATAGTCAACTCCGCCCGGGCTTAACTTTATCGTCTTTGCCGTAAGGTCGGCAGCATTCTGCTTTGCCGAATATGTTGTGACTTTGCAGTCGGTTTCGTTAAGCAAAGCTTTGTATGAAGAATCGTCGATATTCACAACGGCTTTGTCGCAGTTTAAGAAAAGCTTTCTCTTTGCCGCAACATAATTTTCCATTGAACCGTGATAATCGAGATGATCTTGTGTAAGGTTTGTGAAAACGGCAACGTCAAAGCGGATACCGTCTGTTCGGCACTGGTCGAGAGCCTGAGAGGAAACCTCCATTACGCAATATTCCGTTTGGCAGTCAGCCATTTCTTTGAACATTCGATTTAAGTCGAACGCATCGGGAGTTGTCAATACGCTGTCGGTTTTCTTACCGTCTATGATATTTGACACCGTTCCGATAAGACCTGCCTTTTTGCCGAGTGATGTCAATACATTGTAGATGAGTGTCGAAACCGTTGTCTTGCCGTTTGTACCGGTGATACCTATAAGTTTCATCTTCTTTGACGGCTCCGAGAAGAACAGACTGCACATCTTAGCGTACTCACTTCTTGTGTTTTCGACTATTACTTGGTTTTCACAACCTGTGTCTTTTTGGGCGATTATAACCGCCGCACCGCATTCCACGGCTTTTTTTGCCGCTGTGTGACCGTCGAAGTTTTTGCCCTCGATGCACACAAAGGCACAGCCATCCTTACATTTTCTCGAATCATCGGTAATATATGAAATTTCAACGTCCCTGTAGTCACTTTCGGTGACTGTGTTTCTTAAAAGATAAGATAATTTCATTCTATGACCTCCGCTTTATTTTTGCTTGTCGGTTTTATGTACACCGAACTTAATTTATATCAGTCGGCATCTGTGATGCCGCTGGTTTCTTGGAAATAGACGGTTACGCTCGATCCTGCCTCGACCTTAGTTCCCTTTTCGATGCTTTGTTTAAAGGAAACGGTACTGCCGGTTTTCAGTGACGGACCGGAGAACGTAATATTTATACCCGTGTTGACCGCAAGCTGATTTACCTGCGATATGGTTTTATTTATAAAGTCGGGAACTTCGACCAATGAAGTTTCCGCATCTTCCTGCGTATATACTACAATAACACCGCCCGACGGTATCGTCTGCTTTGCGGCAGGGTTCTGTGAAACGACTTCCTCGCCCGAACCTACCACCTTTACGGTATAGCCTTGCTTTGCGGCTGTCTGTTTTG
>CAYWDD010000040.1:0-9265 GCA_964456935.1 uncultured Faecalibacterium sp.
AAAATTACGATGAACTGCCGCTGTTCCTCAATGCGGAAACGGTGGCAAAGCTCCTCGGCATCTCTATTTCAAGCAGTTACGAGTTGATGCACGAAAAGGGATTTCCGTCTCTGTGCATCGGTTCAAGACTCATCGTGCCAAAAGAAAAGTTCCGTGCATGGGTTGAAGAAAGTGCCGGAAAGTGAGGATAGCCAATGAAGTATACTCGTTATCCTATGCATGACGCAGTGAAAAAGTATTTTCCTCTGCCTAATGAATTTTTTAGCTTAAATCTTTGTTCCGGTGAGATTGCGGTCTACGCTTACCTGATGTACTGCGAGGACAGAAAAACTTTTCAGTGCCATCCGAGTTATAAAACGATCTGTCAGACACTGAAGATGTCCCGCAATACGGTGAGCAAATATGTGAAAAGTCTTGAAACCAAGCATTTGATCACGACCGAGCTGACCGAAAACGCTGTGTTTAAGCCATTCTTTGCCGATTTAGTCTTCGACTCGATTTGTGGGTTGCTAGGTGCCTGCTAAACGGTGCTTGGTGTAAAATACGGGGTTGCTGTGAAGAAAAAAGAGCCTGTTTACGGATAAACTTGGCGTTTTTATAGGTAGCGTATGTTTGGTGTATTGCAAAATTCGGAGGTATTTATGGATTCTAAAAACAAACAGAGAATCAGCCTTTATCTTGATCGGAATACCGTCAAAAAGGCTGACAAAATGATGAAGGAATACGGGTTTAAATCCCGCAATGAATTTTATTCTGCGGCGGTGGAGAGCTTCATCGCTGACGAACTGTTACAAAAAAACGATTCCGCTCTGTCGGAAAAGTTGGCGAGAGCGGTCGCAGAGCTGTCGGAAAACAATGCGAAAGCAATCTCCAAAGGACTCTTCCGCTATGCGGTTCAGCTTGAAATGGTAATGCGGATGATTGCTACGCTCTCGGATATTGGCGATAGAGAAGTAGAAAATATGCGGCGGGAAGCCATCAACAATGTCCGCCGTACCCGCGGAAAAGTAAATCTCAAAGACATCATCAACGGTTACTACAACGAATGAATGTGAACGGTTTGATAAATTTTTATTGTCGCTGGATATTGAAAAAACCTTGTGGTATTGTGTTGTACTGCGAAAGGACGTGATACTATGGCAAAGCGAAGACCGTCGGGAGACGGTATGGTGCGCAAGTGAGATGACGGACGGTGGGAAGGCCGAATTGTTATAGACTACAATGAGAGAGGTCAGCCGATTACAAAAAGCGTAACCGTCAAGACGAAAACGGAATGCAGTGCAAAGCCGGAAAAGCTCAAAGAGCAGTGCGGACGCTCTTCCGATAAAATCAAGCCCGATATGCCGTTCGGGGATTGGATCGGCTTCCGGTATCAGACCTACTGCCGACACACGCTCCGTATTACCACAAGAACCGACTATGAAAACCGCATTTACAATCATATCATTCCCGAAATCGGAAAAATTCCGCTGAACAGGCTGTCACAGTCGGATTTACAGCAATTCTACGCAAAGGAAAATACAGACGGAAGAAAAACTGCACGCAAAAACTTACGAAAAGGGACTTTCGGACATAACGACAAAAGGGAGGGATACATGCCAATTGCCGCACAGCTTTACAGCGAGCGGTACAGGACGGTTTGATACGAAACAATCCCGCTGTCGGCTGTAAGCTCCCACCGAAAAAAGCACGGGAGATGCAGGTGCTGACGCAAAACGAGATACTGCGGTTTCTGCATCAGGCAGAGGAAGAAGGATATTATGAACTCTTTCTGCCTGAACTCGGCACGGGAATGCGGCGTGGTGAGATATTAGCGCTCAAATGGAGCGACCTGAACTTCAAAACAGGAGAACTTCGCATTGAACGACAGGTATATATCATCAAGGAGAGGCGATGATATCGGCGCCGAAAACAAAAGCCTCGATACGCACCGTTATTCTGCCGCTATCACTCTTGAAAAACCTTGTGGCGTATAAGGAAACGGTGGATTCGGAATGGATGTTTCCGTCACCAACGGATAACGGCAGATCGAGAAATCCGTCATCGGTCAGAAAACGGTTACAACTGCTCTTGGAACGGGCGGTCTGTAAAAAGGTGCGCTTTCACGATCTGCGGCACACCTTTGCGACCATGGTGCCGGAGCACGGTATGGATGCGAAAACACTCTCGGCAACCACACCGGATATTTACAGCCATATCACCGATACTGTGCAAAAGCAGGCGGCGGTGCATATAGATCGCAAAATCAGCGACACAGCCGCCTGTATGCCGACAGAAAAGCGTTACTTCATCACTTTTTCAAACCGGAACATTTCGTCAGACCCTTCGCTGTTACCGTCAGCAGGCTCGTCCGGAGTAGGGTGAAACGCACCGAAGAATTCTACGGCGTGGAAGCCACATTTATGATGTAAAAATGAATGTTCCGCTTTTCAAAATACGGTGTGCAGGTTTCCCAAACTCGGTTTCGGGGTGGAACGCTTCGATTGCCTGCCAAGCGCCGTAGCCAATGCCTTTCCCGTGTGCGTCGGGGGAGACGAAAAGCAGCTCAAGGTGGTTGTGGTGTGTTTTCCGGTCGATCTGCAAAACAACTCCGCCAACTTTTTTGCCTTCATAGACGATACGGTGAGCCTCACTGTCCGGCGCATCAATGCTTCGCTCGATCGTGCCGCGGGAAATGATCGAGCCGTCCTCTTCAAGATGATCGTCTCGCATACCGAACTCCTCCATTGCGCCATACTTGAACGCCCATTGGTTGTCAAGAATGAACTGCTCACGGTAATCCGCAGTCAGCGGAACAAGGGTTACTTTTGTGTTTTTCATATAAACCTCCTGAAAATAAAAAATTACTCGGTCATTACAAAGTAATAACCGAGCGTACTCGACACCTAATCCGGTATGCGGCCTGAAAATCCTTTCGGGTTTACGATCCCCCGGCGTTACGACGCCCTACCTCCGGTGACAGTGACATCATTTGCCACAGCCAAACGCCATTAAAAAATCCCTTTTGCCTTACGGTAAAAGGGATTTTTTAATGGTCGGAGTGACAAGATTCGAACTTGCGACATCCTGCTCCCAAAGCAGGCGCGCTACCAACTGCGCTACACCCCGAAATAAAGATATATAAAATGAATTTGGAAATTCATTTATGTTTGTGGAGATATACCCCGAAATAAAGAATATAAAATGAATTTGAAAATTCATTTATGTTTGTGGAGATACACCCCGAAATAAAGATATATATAATGAATTTAAAAATTCATTTATGTTTGTGGAGATACACCCCGAAGTGAAGGTATATAAGATAAATTTGAAAATTCATATATGTCTGTGGAGATACACCCCGTTGAAAATATACAATGAATTTAAAAGTCGTTTATACTTATTGAGATGCCCTCGATAAGATATCATATAAATTCATGTCCGCAAACAACCAAACAATTATACATCTTTTTCTTAATTTTGTCAATCGCTTTTGACATATTACCCCTGTTTTTACACTTTACACCGCTGATTTTGTACATTTTTCGATTAGTGTTGCTCTTTTAAGAAAAACATTTAACCCAAAATTCATTGAAAATGCAGAGCGGATAATATATACTATATTAAGTAACGACCTTAATATATACTATGTAAGTAATAACCTTAGTGTATACTATATGAGTAATAGCTTAACAAATACTATAAATCAACTGTGGTGATAGAATTATGAATGAAGAACAAATGAAAAAATATTTCGCCCAAAGGCTGACTCAGCTGAGGAAGAATAAGGGCATGACTCAACTGCAACTTGCCGAGAATCTGAATTACAGCGATAAAGCGGTTTCAAAGTGGGAAAGAGGGGAGAGCATACCCGATGCATATACTCTCTTGAAGATAGCAAAGCTATTTTCCGTTCCCCTTGACTCGTTGCTTGATAAAGATTATAAGTACGATGAAACCTCTGCCGAATTTGAAACAGTGACGGCGACAGATAGAGCTAAACATATATTTATACCCTTGATATCCGTACTCGGGGCTTATTGCGTGTCGTCAATCTTGTTCTTTGCAATGAAAAATGTTCCCATGTTGCACGACTTTGCGCCTGTTTCGTTTATGCTTGCTACAGTAGCGGCTTTTATTCTGTTGACGGTCTTTTCCTCTATATGGTGGCGAGGTGTACACCAATGTATCTGTATATCCGGACTTATCTGGTCAGCGGGCGGACTTTTGACAATGCTGCTTTCGTTCCTCGACTTTAAGTATATCTTTATTCCGTGTGCGTTTTTGCAGTGCATATGCGTGTTGATATATGTCTTTGTGTATTTCCTCAAAAAGAGCAAGAGCAATGCGAAAAAACAGGCTGAATAAATCAACCTGCTTTGTCTGAATCAGTATAAATAGAAATATAATCCCAAGAAATGCACCAGCGAACCCATGAGTACAAACAAATGGAAAATGCTGTGGAAATATTTTTTCGTTCTTCCGAGCGATAAGAATGCCGTACCCGCAGTGTAGATCGTACCGCCTAAAATCACCCATATAATAAGGCTGATAGCTCTGTCACAATACTTGTAAAGCGGAATTATCAGCACAAGGCACATCCAACCGAGTACCATGTAAAGCACTGTTTGTACTACCTTGAATTTTTCCTGATCAATGTACGTCAAAGCCGTTCCTACAGAACCGATGATAACGCTTAAGGTTATCATTATGTATGCGAACGTTTTGTTGTACGGCATGATTCCGACTAACATTATAGGTATGCTTGTACCCTCGATGAGCAGATATATAACAGCGTGATCGACAACACGCATTATCTTCTTTGCATATGACGGTTTCAGAGCATGATAGACGGTCGATGATGTGTAAAGTATCATCATTGAAACACCGAAGATTATCGCACCTATTTGAGAATAAAGGTTTGCAGATTTCAGCAGGAACATTATTAGACTGAAAAGTCCGAACAATATACCTATACCGTGTGTGACTGAGTTGAAGATTTCCTCACCTTTAGTGTAAGCGGGAAGTTTTACGTTTTTGAAATTCATTACGAACACTCCTTTTGTCCGATGCGGACGATTTTTTCTTTTTGCTTTTGTGCTTGACTATATTTTACGTCAGCACAGCGGCAAAGTCACCCTACCGTGGCGTTTTTGAGTCTACACAACGGTTCTCGACTGTAGAGAGAGCCGACTCTACTCTCTACTCACGGTAGAATTTGATAAAAAACGGAGGCTTTATGAGAATATACAAATTTAACATAAGAGATTTGCAAGACAAAGACTATGAACTTTACAGAACGCACATGACACAAAGCAGACGTGAAAGACTTGACAGATTGAAATTTTCAGATGACAGGAAACGAAGCCTTTGCGGATATATGCTTGTCGTTAAAGCTTTAAGCGAACTTACGGGTACACCGAAAGACAGCATAGCAATAAGCTATGACGAAAACGGAAAACCCTATTCCGAAAGCACGAATCTTAATTTCAGTATAAGTCACAGCGATGAGTATGCAGTTTGCGTTGTCGGTGAGAACAAAGTCGGAGTCGATATCGAAAAAATCAGACCTGTTAATATGCAGTCAGTCAGAAAATTTGCAAGTGAAAACGAGATAAAGTACATATTCGGACATTTGCCCGAAAAAGAGGACTATGTATCAGAAAGTGAAGAAGCGCTAAAGCGTTTCTTTGAAGTTTGGACAAAGAAAGAGGCTTACGGAAAGCTTTTGGGTGTCGGCTTGGGTTATGATATGAAAAACACCGAAACCGAAAAGACCGACACGGTTTTCTTTGACGGATATGCTATGTCGGTGTGTGAAGAATAAAACAAAAACGGACGTCTTTTAAACGAAGATGTCCGTTTTTTATTTTGGACAGAAAATACACACATCTTAAATAATGTTTTTTAATTAAGAGAGTGCTTTTTTCTTGACTTAATTGACTTCTGAGAGTAAAATATATTACCGTAGGGTACTGTAGATATTTGTATCCTCATATCAAATTCAGAGATAAGGTGGTGGATTCGCTTTGGATAACGGTGACGCTAATCCTCGAAGTTTTAACAAATCAATATGCGATCATATACGGGCGAATCCGACTTTAAAAGCCGCTTCATGCCTTTGTTGATTGCATGAAGAAAGAAGGCAATTTACATGGAAGAAAATGAAATCTTCGATCAGCTCTTTGAACTGATGAAAAACAACGATCTCAAGCAGTTGAAAGCTCATCTGATTGAGATGAACTACGTCGATATAGCGGAATTTATAATGCTTATTGACAATGAAAAAACCGCAGTCATGGTCTTTAGAATATTGCCGAAAGATATGTCGGCTGACATTTTCGCTTACCTCGACCTTGACTGGCAGCAGCTTATAGTGCAGTCAATAACCGATAAAGAAATCGAAAACATCATGGACGACCTCTTTGTCGATGATGCCGTTGACTTCCTTGAAGAAGTTCCGGCGAACGTCGTCAGACGAGTTTTGACTAACACCGACAAGGAAACCCGTGAAACTATAAACCGCTTTTTAAAGTATCCCGACAATTCTGCGGGAAGTGTAATGACGATAGAAATGGTCGAATTACACGACAGGCTGAATGTACAGCAGGCTATTGAGCATATCAGAGCGACAGGTGTTGACAAGGAAACTATCTACACTTGCTACTGCATTGACGACAGCCGTCATTTGGTCGGTATCATGCCATTAAGACGTTTGCTTTTAGCTGACGAGAATAAGAAGATTCGTGAGATAATGGACGATGACGAACAGATAATCAGCGTTACTACTCTCGATGACCAGGAAACAGTTGCCGCAATAGCGAAAAAGTATGACCTTTTGTCCGTTCCCGTTGTCGATAAGGAAAACCGCCTTGTCGGTATCATCACTATCGACGATATCGTTGATATTATCGACGAAGAGGCTACAGAGGACTTTGAAAAGATGGCTCTTCTTAAACCATCTGAGGACGAATACCTTAAGACGGGAGTTTTCACACTTGCCAAAAACCGTATCATCTGGCTTTTGGTGTTGATGATATCGGCTACGCTCACAGGTCAGATAATAGAGGGCTTTGAAGAAAAACTTGCCATGATAGCAGGTCTTACCGCTTGTATTCCTATGCTGATGGATACCGGCGGAAACTCGGGCAATCAGGTTTCAACGCTTATAATCAGAGGTCTTGCCTTGGGCGAGATACAGATAAAAGACTATTTTAAGGTACTGTGGAAAGAGATAAGAGTTTCGGTTATCTGCGGTGTTACGTTAGCGTGTGCGAATGCGGCAAGAATGCTTATCTTAAGATATGCGTTTAACAATGAGGCGTCAAACAGCGTTATACTCGTTGTCTGCCTTTCGGTACTTTGCACGGTAACTGTCGCAAAGGTCATAGGCTGTACGTTACCGATACTTGCAAAAATGCTAAAGCTCGATCCGGCTTTGATGGCAGGTCCTATGATAACCACCATCGTTGATGCTGTTTCACTGCTTATCTATTTCGGCTTTGCTACAATGTTTATCAGCTTCGGCTGATTTTAAGAAAGGGGAAATCCACAAAAAATGAAAAAGTATTTGAAGTTTGTCAAAGGCAGTTGGATATTTACACTGCTGTCACCGGTATTCGTCTTTTGCGATGTCTATTTTGAGCTGCAACTTCCGCAGATCATGGGCGACATCATAGACGTATATATACCGCAAGCCGCCGAAACAGGTGAGCTCAACGTACTGATGAAACAGATAGGAATAATGCTCCTTTATTCATTCCTTATGCTGTTTTGCGGTTTCCTTGCCGCAAGATGTACCGCAATAGCAAGCCTTGGATTTACGGCTAATATGCGTTGCACACTCTTTAATAAGATTCAGGACTTCTCCTTTGAAAATCTTGATAATTTCACTGAGTCCTCACTTATTACCAGAGTTGTCACCGACTCGAACATGATTCAGACAGTGTTCCAAATGTCGCTTACATACTTTATCAGAGCGCCGTTCACTCTTGTATACGCTTTGATTCGTGCTATAAATGTCAGCCAAAGCCTTTCCAAGGTGTTTATCGTTATAATTCCGGCTATAATTATAGTTCTTACCGCTATGGGTGTAATGGTAATACCCAAGTTCAAGACTATGCTTGAAAAGAAAGACCACCTTAATAAGGTGCTTCAGGAAAATCTTGTCGGTATAAGAGTAGTTAAGGCTTTTGTCAGAGAGGACAAGGAGAGAGAAAAGTTCAACGAGGCTAACAACTGGCTTTACAAAGCTACAATGTCGGCACAGCGTATACTCATGTTCAACTTGCCTATTCTCATGATGATAATGTTTATCTGCATGATACTCACTCTTTGGAACGGCAGTATGACGATTTACGACACAGCGGGACAGGCTCTCCAGATAGGTAAGCTCAACGAGTTTACAAGCTATATTTCGTCTGTCATTTCCTCACTCATGACAGTTACCATGATATTCATGTCCATGATGATGGCAAGAGCATCTATCAAGCGTGTAAACGAAGTTCTCAACGCAGAGCCGACATTTACAGACGAGGGCGCTGACAAGTCGCTGACAGTCGAAAACGGCACGGTTGAATTTAAGAATGTCAACTTCAAATACAGCAAAAATGCAAAGAAGAATGTACTTGACGGAATCGACCTTAGGATAAACTCGGGTGAAACGGTCGGCATAATCGGTGCGACAGGCTCGGCTAAGAGCACGTTGGTTTCGCTTATACCCAGACTTTACGAAGTAAGCGAGGGTGAAGTTCTTGTAGGCGGAAGAAACGTCAAAGACTATACTTTCGACAACCTTAGAGCCGGAGTTTCAATGGTTCTTCAAAACAACGTCCTGTTTTCGGGTACGATAAAGGATAATCTTCTTTGGGGCAATCCTGACGCCGATGACGAAACAGTCAAAGAGGCTTGCAGAATAGCTCAGGCAGATGAGTTTATCGAAAGCTTTACCGACGGGTACGACACAGAACTCGGTCAAGGCGGAGTCAACGTGTCGGGCGGTCAGAAACAGCGTATCTGTATCGCAAGAGCATTGCTCAGACGACCGAAAGTACTGATATTCGACGACAGCACAAGTGCCGTTGACAGTGCTACAGATGCGAGAATAAGAGATGGTTTAGCATCATACCTTCCCGGTACAACAAAAATAATAATCGCACAAAGAATCAATTCCGTAAGTCACGCAGACAAGATAGTCGTTCTCGACGACGGCAAGATAAACGCAGTCGGAACACATGAACAACTGCTTGAAAGCAATGAAATATACAGAGAAATTTATGATTCACAG
>CAYWDD010000041.1:0-9053 GCA_964456935.1 uncultured Faecalibacterium sp.
ATCAGAAGCTTGAACAATTTTTTATAGCTTGCGGCCATTGTATTACACCTCATAATTAGTTATAGTCAGTGCATTTTATCACTTTTAGTTATTATACCATACTCCACGCCAAATAGCAACAGTTTTCGGCAGAGAAATACTGCGATTTCAGTATTTCTCGGTTTTTGTCGCAAAGTTCTATCTTATTTATTCCCCGGGATATTCAAATTTCCTTTTTCTTTGTCTGCTGCGGTGTGTTTGAAACACTATCCTGAAGTTGTAGCTTTGTCAATGATTTGTTACAAAATCAGAAAACTTCGCTATCTTCAACAAAACCCTTGATTTTTGGGATAATAAATGCTAAAATGAACGCAAATAATTCCGAGGAGGCTTTCCTAACCATGAAATATTACGTAACGATAAGCGTCGATATTGATGTTAGCGGTGAAGTTTGCGATGAGTTTGTAGATTATTCCGGGCTTTCAAAAGAAGAAGCAATCAAAAATGCCGAAACACAATGGAATCAGCTTGACGCTTGTGATAAGAAGTGGTGTAGGATTGAAGTTCTTGAGTATGAACTTTCCGATGACTTTGACATCGAGGATATTGAAGAACTTGATATCGTCCTGTATGAAATGCGTAAGGCTTCGGAATTTAAAATTTGTACAAAGTTTTCGCTTTAAGTAGTTAGGCATAAAACATAATTTTCCCTGCGGTGAGAAAGCCTTCTTCCGCAGGGCATTTTCTTAATCAAATCTAAGTTTCAAGTGCTATAATACAGGGGAACAATATTTTTCATCTGCAAATCTTTGATTTTCCTCATTTGTGTGGTATGATAATAAAAAACTTTAGGAGGGCTTATGAAACTGTTATATGCCGAAGATGAACGCTCGCTTTCCGAGGCGGTGGTGGATATCCTGACCTATCATAAATACATCGTCGATGCCGTGTATAACGGTGAAGATGCGTTTGACTACGCTATGTCCGGAGATTATGACGGCATTATACTAGACATCATGATGCCTAAAAAAGACGGTATCGAGGTGCTTTCCGATTTGAGAAAGAACGGTTGCAAGACCCCGATTTTACTGCTTACGGCAAAAACTCAGGTGGACGACCGCATTCGTGGACTTGATGCAGGTGCAGACGACTATTTACCCAAACCGTTCGATATGGGCGAATTATTGGCTCGTGTACGGGCAATGTTACGCAGACGGGAAGATTTTCACCCCGATTTGATAAGTTTCGGCGATTTGACACTGAATGTTCAGTCGGGAACTCTTTCGTGTAAAGGGACTGAATTTGTCCTGCCAAAGCAGGAGTACCGCTTAATGGAGCAACTTATGGTAAATCACAATATTTTCCTTTCAAGCGAAGATTTACTTATAAAAGCGTGGGGTTACGATACACAAACCGACACAAACAGCGTTTGGCTTTACGTTTCCTATCTCAGAAAACGGCTTTGTGCCATGGGTTCGGACGTGGAAATCGTGTCAAAACGCAACATAGGATATCGTTTGGAGATGCCGATATGAAACAAACATTACGAAAAAAATTTGTGTTTTTTGCGATGTCTGCCGTTACGATTTTGCTTGTCGTATTGATAGGTGCGATAAATACGTTCAGCTGGGTCATTTTGGACAGACAAACAGATGACATACTTCACACCATATCGGACGGAGATGACAAATTCTTGCAAAAAGAATTTCCCGTTAGAGGTCCGTTTCGTCCGTCAATGGATATGGACACTATAAAATCCGCCAGATTTTTTATGGTACGCATCGACCAAAGCGGTGAAATCGCAGATGTGAACATAGATCAAATTTCTTCTGTAACCGTAGAACAGGCAGAGCAATATGCAAAGCAGGCAACAGGCGACAGCGGAAAAATATCCGCCTATAAATATGAAAGCAAACAGCTTGGCGGCGGAAAACTGATTTTCTTCATGGACACTTCGGGTCAAACACAGACCTTTTTAATGGTGCTTACCTTGTCTTGTGCTATAGCTATCATTTGCTGGATAGCCGTTTTGGTATTCGCAGTTCTTTTCTCAAAGCGAATGGTTCGCCCGATCTTGGCAGGCATCGAAAAACAAAAGCAGTTTATCACAAACGCAGGTCACGAGCTTAAAACACCGCTTGCCATTATTCAGTCAAATAACGATGCCTCTGCTTTGATAAACGGAGAAACGAAATACACTAAAAATATTCGTCAGCAGACAAAACGACTTAATGTGCTTATGACAAATCTTCTGACGCTTTCAAAGCTTGGTGAAGATGCTGAATTGCCCACGGAAAATGTCAACATCAGCAGTATTATCGAGAATTTACTTCCCGACTACGAAGACGCCATAGCACAAAAGCAAATTGATTTTACTTCCTATATACAGCCGAACGTAACAATGCAGGTTCATGCCGACACGTTTATACAAATGATATGTGTACTCATGGACAATGCCGTAAAATACACACCGATTGACGGCAAGATTCATTTTTCCGTGTACAGTGACGGCAAACAAATCGAAATTGCAGAGGAAAACACTTGCGAAACTTCGGATACTTCAGATCCCGAACGTCTTTTTGAACGCTTTTATCGTGGCGACAGCTCCAGAACGCAAGACAATCACACCTCAGGCTACGGCATAGGGCTTTCCGCTGCCCGTGCAATTGCGGAAACCTTTGGCGGAACGCTGAAAGCCGACTATACGCAAAGCGGAACGATTCGCTTTATTGCACGGTTTTAAGAATAAATATTAACAAACCTTCCCATTCGTATTTGCGATAGGGAAGGTTTTTCTAATGTTACTCTTAGGTTCGCATATTACAATATTTCATGCCCATGAAAGGAGGAATGCGTTTTGCAATTCAGACATGAAGTAAAGCACGAAATCAGCAATTCGGATATGCTGATTCTAAGGCAAAGGCTTCGTGCTGTTATGAAACCCGACAGTCACGCTGTCAACGGTAAATACGAAATTCGCAGTCTGTATTTTGACGATTTGAACGACAAGGCACTAAGAGAAAAGCTGGACGGAGTAAGTGACCGTGAAAAATACAGAATACGTCTTTATAATCACGACACTTCCGTTATCCATCTTGAACGAAAGTGTAAGCACGCAGGCTTGGGGTACAAAAACACAGCGGTGCTGACCGAATCTCAGGCACGGGCGATTGCAGAGGGTGACGTGAGCGTATTAGCTCAAAGCGACAACGATGTTGTCCTCGGCTTTTATTCTGCCGTTCGCAGCAGAGGACTTGTGCCGAAAGTTATCGTGGACTATACAAGAGAACCGTTTGTATTCGCAGCGGGAAACGTTAGGGTTACGCTAGACTACAATATTCGAACCGCACTGCGGTGTACGGACTTTCTCAATCCCGACTGTGTAACCGTTCCGGTTGCGGACTCGCCCTGTATCTTAGAAGTCAAGTGGGATAACTTTCTTCCCGACGTGATACGGGATATTGTACAGCTTGATAACAGACACAGCACAGCCTATTCAAAATATGCATCTTGCCGAATGTATGACTAATAATTAAGGAGAACTTTAACTATGACTTTTAATGATATTTTTAATTCAAACTTTCTTGAAAATGTGACTGCCGTAAGCATTTTCGACATGATACTTACAATCGTTTTATCCTTTGGTATCGGTGTTTTCATCTTCCTTGTTTACAAAAAGACCTACCGTGGGGTTATGTATTCCGCAGGTTTCGGAACAACGCTTGTCGCATTGACTATGATAACATCGACTCTTATCCTTGCTGTAACCAGCAATGTGGTTTTATCACTCGGTATGGTCGGTGCGTTGTCAATCGTGCGTTTTCGTACCGCAATTAAAGATCCGCTTGATATCGCTTTCCTGTTTTGGTCGATTGCGGCAGGTATTATCTTAGCGGCAGGCATGATACCGCTTGCCATTATCGGCAGTGTTTGTATAGGTATCATCTTGCTTGTGTTTGTCAATAAGAAATCGAACACTCACCCGTACATAGTCGTGCTTAGTTGCACAGATCACGATGCGGAAATCAGAGCAAATGAGTTTCTTGCAAAAACCGTCGTCAAATCAACTGTTAAGAGCAAATCTGCCGTAAAGGGAGCGATCGAGCTTAATGTCGAGGTAAGACTGAAAGACGATAATACCGACTTTATCAACATTCTTTCGGAAATGCCCGGTATAAACAGTGCGGTACTCGTTTCCTATAACGGGGATTACATGGGGTAAGCTATGTCTGGAAGTAAACATTTTGATCATATAGCAGTTATAATCACTGCTTTGACGTTGGTAGTTACCGTTCTGTTCATGAACGGTGCGGCACTCGGAATCGAAACCGCCGCACACACTATAGGGTACGAAAACCGACTTTTCGATAACTCTAAAGTTCACACGATAGACATAGTGATGAACGATTGGGACAGCTTTATAAAAAATGCAACAAGCGAAGAATACTACACCGCCAATGCCGTAATTGACGGAGAATCCTATAAAAACATAGGCATTCGTGCAAAGGGCAACACATCGCTTTCCACGGTTTCAAGCCTCGGAAGTGAGAGATACAGCTTTAAAATCGAGTTTGACCACTATGACAAAACAAAGAGCTATCACGGTCTTGACAAATTGAGCCTTAACAATCTCATTCAGGACTCCACCATGATGAAAGACTACCTGACCTATACTTTGATGAATAACTTCGGCGTCGATTCTTCGCTTTGCAGTTATGTGTACATCACAGTCAACGGTGAGGATTGGGGTCTGTATCTTGCGGTCGAGGGTGTAGAGGAATCTTTTTTAGAGCGTAACTACGGTTCTGACTACGGTGAACTTTATAAGCCCGACAGCATGAGTTTCGGAGGCGGCAGAGGCAACGGAAAAGATTTCGATATGGATAAGTTTGACTTCGGAAACCAAAGCACGGATTCTTCCGACAAAAATTCATCCGCAAACGGCTTTGACCCGTCCTCGATTCCGAATGTTCCCAATATGCCGTCTATGGACAACAGTGAAAATGCCGACAAGTTCGACTTTTCAAATATCCCCGACGATTTTGACCCGTCCGCTATAATGGGCGGTGGCAATGAAAAAGGCGGTTTCGGCGGAGGCGGTATGGGTTCGTCCGATGTTAAACTGCAATACATTGATGATGAACTTGACAGCTATTCAAACATCTGGGATAACGCAAAGACAGATATCACGCAGGCTGACCAAAAACGCTTGATAGAATCACTCAAAAAGCTTTCAAACAACGAAGATATCGCAAGCGTAGTCGATGTCGAGCAGGTGATACGCTATTTCGTTGTTCACAATTATGTGTGCAACGGTGACAGCTATACAGGTTCGATGATCCACAATTATTACCTCTATGAAAAAGACGGACAGCTTGCCATGTTGCCTTGGGATTACAATCTTGCATTCGGAACTTTTCAAGGCGGCAACGCAAACAGCACTGTAAACACACCTGTTGATTCACCTGTAGACAACGGTTCGGGTGAGGACAGACCCATGTGGAATTGGATAGTGTCAAATGAAGAATACACCGAGTTGTACCACAAATATTTTTCGGAATTTTTGAAAAACACCGATATAGACGGTACGATCGAGTCCGCATATAACCTTATAAAAGAATACGTCGAAAAAGACCCGACAGCGTTTTACAGTACCGATGAGTTTGAACTCGGAGTCGAAACTCTTCGCAAATTCTGTTCACTTCGCAGTGAGAGTATCTCAAAGCAGCTTGAAAACGGTGAAACCGTCAACAATATGAACTATGTAGACGCATCTTCCGTTACGCTGTCAGACATGGGTTCTATGGGCGGCGGCATGGGTATGCACGGCAATAATAAGTCCGATAATCAACCGAGCAAACAAAACAGCACGGACAGTTTTAACGCAATGAAGTTGCCCGATAACGGACAAAGCTTTGACAGTGTAAGCAAGCTGTCGGACGATGCGAAAGTGACGTTTACCTTATCCGTTCCTTCAAAATCGACCGACACGAATACACCACCGAATATGCCGAATATGTCCGATATGCCGAGTATGCCTGAGGGTGCAGAGCCTCCGGATATGCCAAACGGTGCTGTGCCGGGTCAAGCACCCGATAATCAAGGCAACGGTAATATGCCCGACATACCGAATATGCCGAGCGAAAGCCAATCAGCACCGCAGACAAGCGAAAACACGACCGAACAGCAAACGAGTGAAAGCAATACAGAACAGCAAACGAATGAGAGTACAAGTGAAAGTAAAGCGGAATCCACCACAGATAGGGGTACGCAAAAGCCGAGCGGAGATTTTTCGTTTGGAAGAAACGACACGACTTCGTCTGCAAATAACATGAAAGCGTGGGTATTGCTTGTAGTGTCAATCGTTATACTGGGCATAGGCTTGATTGTAGCGAAAAAGTACAAAGCTTGATAAAATGACCGCAGTCGATGGAAGTTTCGACTGCGGTTAAGTTTTTGTGTCTACTTCGAATGAAGCCTATCTCTTATCTTTCTTATCCTTTCGGGGATTTCCTCATCTTTCATTGTCTTATGAATCTTACAGCTGCCGGCTTTTTTAGCTGTTTCATAATACCACTGCTTATATTCCAAAGCATCTAAAGTTTTTTCAAGTTCCTGCATCTGACTTTTTATCACATCACGCTGACGTTCGATAAGTTCGAGTCTTTGATTTATAGTTTTATCGCCCTGCAAAGACCAATCGACAAACTGCTTTATCTCCTTTATCGACATTCCTGTCTTTTTCAAACATTCGACAATATTCAGCCATTCAAGATCCTCATCGTCAAAAAGCCGTATGCCACCGCTTGAGCGTTTAATATTAGGGAGCAGACCTTGATTATCATAATATCTGAGTGTTGACGGGGCAACATTCATCATTTTTGCCATTTCACCGACTGTGTATGTCATGTGTATCATTCCTTTAAGTTTAGTTTAATTTTCGGGTACATTATAGTAACGCAAAAGGAAAATGTCAAGCTATGCGGAATCAGTTTATTATGATAGTTATGTTTTTGTTTCTTCTGCTTGATGTCTTGTGAGGTCTTGATGTTCGTCTTTTTCTTCGTTTGGTTCTTTCTTCGTCCTCATCTATCAACTGTTTAAGCGATAATTCCAACGCATCAGCCAAATTCATCACATAAGTAGGCGAAACTCGTTCTTGTCCGCTTTCATAACGCATATATTCTTCTGCACTTATCCGCAATATATCGGCAGCCTCTTGAACGGAAACGTTTTTGATTCTTCGCATTTTCTTCATATAAAAGTTTAAGTCTTTCCTCATCTTTTTCACTCCTAAAATAAAAATGCGGCTACCGAAGTAACCGCACAAAAACGCAAACTCCGATAGTCGCCAAACCAATCTAAGAATGAATTCTAATTTCTCATCCTAACAGAACGAAATTTGCATTTTTAACAAATTTACCTGTTAAGATTCAAGATTAGAATTTTGCTTTTATAAAGCACTTCTTATATTAAATTGGCTTGGCATGATGATTCTACCATATTTTCAACTAAAATGCAACGACTTTCGGATTAAAAAACGCTAAGTGTCTTAAATTGACAATACCGTAGCAAGTTAAAAGACCTGCTACGGTATTATTTTGAATATTTTATCCGAGTTCCAGCTGTTCTCCCGCATCTTCCGCACTCAAAAGTGCGCCTGCCGACGGGAGATTCTTTGTCTTGTATCTGTAAGGCTTTGCAAATTCGCCCTCTACATAATCTCTTGCCGATACTACTCTGTGACCCTTTTTAAGCGTCATAACGGAAACGCCTATCGTATCCTTGGTAGTTTTCGGTGAGATTGCACCGCTGTTAAACAGCAAGAGTCTGCCTGCCGATGATTTAACCACGATATCTGTATCATCTTGAACATATTTTATGTCTGCAAGCGGAGATTTAGCAGAATAAGCCTTTATGAGTTTCTTTCTGTTTGTCTTTGTCGCATATGATGAAAGTTCGACTTTTGCAACCTTTCCGTTTTCAAAGAAGAACAGCATATAACCCTCATACTTGTCCGTTACGACCATGTAAATCATCTTTTCATCAGGGTCGGCTTCAAGCTTGCTTGCGACAAATTCACCCAAAACGCTTGTCTTGGTGTCGGCAAAGTCGGAAACTTTCGCCTTGTACACCTGACATTTATCCGTAAAGAACAGCAGTTCCTTTGCGTTTGTCGTTTCTATCGTCTGGGTTATCATGTCGCCCTCTTTGAGCTTATGCTCACCGCTCATTCTCAGTGAAAGCGGTGTTATTTTCTTGAAATAACCCTCTTTGGTGAAGAACAATGTTACCGGATAATCGGGAACTGTTTCTTCTTCGACTTCTTCTTCAATGTCGGCAGCATAACATATCTCGCTGCGTCTTTCCTGACCGTATTTCTCTATGACCTCTTTAAGCTCTTTGACGATTATCTTCTTTATCTTCGCCTTGCTTGAAAGTACGTCTTGCATTTCAGCTATTTGGGAAGT
This sequence comes from uncultured Faecalibacterium sp., assembly GCA_964456935.1. Taxonomy (GTDB): domain Bacteria; phylum Bacillota; class Clostridia; order Oscillospirales; family Acutalibacteraceae; genus UBA6857. The sequence continues at coordinate 8,451 of CAYWDD010000041.1, forward strand.
TAAGCTTTCGATATCGTTAAGTCTTTTTAAGATGTACTCACGGTTGAGGTGACGGAGTTTGATTTCCGCAACATATTCCGCCTGTATTCTGTCGATGCCGAAACCTATCATGAGGTTCGGTACTACTTCGCTTTCTTCGACAGTATTTCTGACGATTTTAACCGCCTTGTCTATATCGAGAAGTATCTTTTCAAGACCCTTTAAAAGGTGGAGTCTGTCGCTTGCCTTTTTAAGGTCAAACTGAACACGTCTGTAAACGCAGTTGGCTCTGAAAACTATCCACTCGCTCAAAAGCTCTTTAACTCCGCAAACTCTCGGCATACCGTTTATAAGCACGTTGAAGTTGCACGGGAACGAATCTTCAAGCGGTGTCATTTTATAAAGCCTTTGCATGAGCTTTTCGGGGTCTGCTCCCCTCTTAAGGTCAATAGTTATCTTCAAACCGGACTTGTCTGTTTCATCTCTGATATCTGAAATTTCTTTTACAGTACCACCCTTGACCTTTTCGATTATCTTGTCGATTATCGCCTCGCAAGTCGTTGTCGGCGGTATCTCGGTTATGTCGATACAGTTATACTCTTTATCGTATTTATATCTGGCTCT
>CAYWDD010000042.1:0-9038 GCA_964456935.1 uncultured Faecalibacterium sp.
GCCGCAGGAGCTGCGATAACGCTGCCCGAATGGACGTCTGTACCCGGGTTATCGACGATTATAAGCACTGCGACTTGGGGGTCATCGGCAGGAGCGAAACAGACAAACGAGCCTGAATAGATATCCTTTTCGCTGTCCTGACTTTCCTTAAGTTTCTGTGAAGTAGCTGTCTTACCTGCGACACGGTAGCCCGGAATATATGCATTCTTGCCCGTACCGGAAGAAACGACCTGTTCCATCATTTCACAGACTTTTTTGCTTGTGGTTTCGCTTATGACCTGTCTTTTTACAACAGGCTCTTTTGTTGAAAGTATATTGCCCTCATTATCGACCGTTCCGGCTACGACATAAGGCTGCATGAGGTTTCCGCCGTTTGCTACGGCACTTATGGCGGTGATTATCTGAATGGGTGTGACCTTTATGGACTGTCCGAATGATGTACTTGCAAGGTCAACCTTTGAAAAGCTGTTTTTAGCATGATATGTAACACCTGCGACAGGCTCAGCCTCACCCGGAAGGTCTATGCCTGTCTTTTCGGTAAAGCCGAAAGCCTCGAAATACTTAAAGTAAGTATCCGTTCCGAGTTTCTGACCTATCGTGATAAAGAACGGGTTGCACGAATTCATAAGACCCTGTGTAAGCGTTTGATGACCGTGACCTGTTCTTCTGGCACAGTGTATATTCCAGCCGCCTATGTTATATACACCGCTGCAATTATATGTCGTGCTTTCGTCAACGACGCCCTCTTCAAGTGCCGCTGCAAGAGTGAACACCTTAAAAACAGAACCGGGTTCGTATGTGTACGATACGGTCTTGTTGTTCCACTGCTCGAAAAGTGCGTTTGTATATGCGTCTGCGTATTCGTCTGTACCCTTAAGCTCTTCTAACTCTTTTCGTGTTTCTTCGTCAAACACCGTATAAGCGTTATTTGAGTCGTAGTCGGGTTTGCTTGCCATCGCTTTTATAGCGCCTGTGTTTACGTCCATAACGATTCCGTATGCGCCCTCAGCTTCGTAATCTTCAAGTGCCTCTCCGAGTGCCTTTTCAAGGTAATACTGTATCGTCATGTCTATCGTTGTAAGTAATCCGTCGCCCGACTCGGCATCAATGACTGTTTCGTAATCGGAGCTCATGCTCTGACTTCTTGCGTCTTTTGCCGTTATGATTCTTCCAGGTGTACCCGTAAGCTGTTCGTCATAGACATATTCGAGTCCTCCCTTGCCCTCTCCGTCGGCATTGATGAAACCTATGACCGAAGAGGCAAAATTGTTCGACTGATAAAATCTCATTGAACTGGGAGTGAAATATATTATACCTGTGTATTTGTTTTCGGAAAGATATTTTTCTATCTTATCCTTTTGCGTAGCCGTGACCTGCTTTTTTATTATCTCGTACTTGCTGTCCGAATTGCTGAGTTTTTTATAGACCGTATCATATTCTATCGAGAACGTTTCGCTTAAAAACTCGGATAAGTTTTCTCTGGTTTCGTCCTTGTTGATGTTGCTCGGTGTAGCACAGCAAAGCCACGCCGATGCACTTTGAGCTAAGATGTTCATGTTGCAGTCATAGATAGTTCCTCTCGGAGCTGCAACTACAGTATCGCTCATTTGCTGACTTTCAGCCTCCGCTCTGTATTCTTCACCTTTGACAAAGACGACATTTACAAGGCTTACCACGTTAAGCAGTAATGCGGATATACATAAAAACACCAAGAGAAACATTGCGTTCTTTTTTATCTTTTTGTCAGGATTTTTAATCATCATCTTTGTCACCTCATTATATCAAAACATTTTTCTCACTTTATAAATATCTCTTTATATCAGCACAAGGCGAAAAACCACATAATAGCTATGTGTACTTTTTCGCCTTATCTGTCATTATTTTTTATTCCGTCGCCTCTCCCGAAGAAACGACAACTTTATTTCCCTTTGCTATTTTAACGTATTCTATGTCGCTTGCACTGAGTTTTACAAGTCCGAGCTGTTCGACAGCTATTTTTTCTATCTGCTCAAGTGAAACCATGCTGTTAAGCTCCATCGAAAGCCTTGTGTTATCGCTTTGCACCATGTTATAGTCCTCGGTCAGATTGTCATACTTTCTGTCCTCTATATCGCATTTGCAATAGCCGTAAATATTCGCAAAGCAAAGTGCCGACAAAACCGTGCCGGCAAGTGCCGTTCTGACGCATCTTATAATGACTGTTTTTTTCTCTTGCTTTAACTGTGTTTTTGTTTTCTCCTGCGGTGTCAGTTTTCTAAGTTCAACCTTTTGTTCCTGTTCGGCTTTTCTTCTCTCTGCCGGAGAAAAGGCTGCGAAATCATATTCCTGCCCTGCCGGTAAGCCCATGTTGCTTCCTCCCTCATATTGTATTTATAAATTCTCCCGATTATGTAATTTTTCTACAGTTCTGAGTGTTGCACTTCTCGATCTGGGATTTCTCTCCAATTCTTCTTCACTTGCCGTAATAAACTTAAACGGCAGTTCTCCCTGCGGTGTTCTTCCGCAAACGCAGACCGGAAATTCCTTTGGGCAAATACAGCCCTCACAGAATTTCGCAAACCTCTTTTTCACCATTCTGTCCTCAAGTGAATGGAAGGTGATTATACTAAGTCTTCCACCCACGTTCAACGCATCGAACATATCATCAAGCGTAGAATCGAGTTTTTCAAGTTCTCCGTTGACCTCTATTCTCAATGCCTGAAAGGTCTTTCTTGCTGGGTGTCCTCCGCTTCTTCTTGCGGCAGCCGGGATAGAATACTTGACTATCTCCGCAAGCCTCAGTGTAGAGTTGATAGGCTCGATCGCTCTTTCCCTTACGATGTTTCTTGCTATTGAACGAGCAAATTTTTCTTCACCGTAGGTCTGGATTATTCTTGCAAGCTCTCTTTCACCGAGTTTGTTGACAAGATCCGCCGCCGATGTACCCGACTGACTCATTCTCATGTCAAGCGGTGCGTCGTTATGGACGGAAAAGCCTCTTTCGGCAGTATCAAGCTGGTGTGAACTTACACCGAGATCTGCAAGTATGCCGTCAACGTGTTCTATATTTAATTTCAGTAAAATTTCTTTAAGTTGTGAAAAGTTTTTCTGAACGATAGTGACTCTCTTGTCGTCCCCGAATCTTTCTTTAAGAACGGAAACAGCGTCGGGGTCTTGGTCAATGGCAATAAGTCTGCCGTCTTGGGAGAGATGCCCCAAAATTGCGGCACTGTGACCTCCGCCCCCTGCCGTACAGTCAACATAAACACCGTTTTCTTTTATGTCAAGCGAGTCAACGGCCTCGTTCAAAAGAACACTGATATGTTCAAATTCCATTTAAATCAAATCTCCGTTTTTGAGAGCGTTTGCCTCTCTCTTTCTCTTTTCGATGTTTGCCTCTCTCATCAGTGAGTCAACGTCTTTGACCTTTCTGACATTTTCTCTTGCTTTTTCACGGTGAGATGTGAAGTTATCCTCGTTCCATATCTCCGCATGACGTCCCATACCTATTATCAGTGCCGAATCGGTAAGTCCTACACTTTCTCTTTGTTCGACAGGTATCGTTATACGACCCTGATTGTCTATTGTTACCTCGTAAGTTTCGGCAAAAAGGTCTGTCAATATATCGTCCTCGCCGAGCATATCGCCTATTCTGCTTTCGATCTCGGCATATTTTTTCTCAAACTCCGCTACACTGTAGCACTGTATACACATCTTGTTTTCGGAAACTGTGAGAATAAACTCACTTCCGAGGGTGTCACGGAACTTGGCAGGGACAAAAATTCTGTTCTTCTGGTCAAGTTTATTGACATATTTTCCTGTAAGCAACATATCCCCTGCCTCCTTTCGTAATTTCTCACCTTTTTCCACCTTTTCAGTGTACTGTTACACCATTATAACTTGTACAACTTTGATTGTCAATAGGAATGCTTTACAAAAAATAAAAAAATCACGAAGATACTTCTGAAAGTATCTTCGTGATAAGAATATTAAGCCTTATTATTTCTTTTCGCCCAAAAGCTTTGCAAGTTCGTCCATGAACGTGTTTATGTCTTTGAACTGTCTGTAAACAGATGCAAAGCGGACATATGCGACCTCGTCGATATCTTTGAGTTTTTCCATTGTCAACTCACCGATATGTACCGAGGTAACTTCTCGGTCGAGTGAATTTTGAAGCTCCGTTTCAATATCGTTTGCCGCCTTCTCGATAGTATCAAGTGCGACCGGACGTTTTTCACAAGCTCTGAGCATTCCGTTGAAAAGCTTTTCTCTGTTGAAAGCCTCACGGGACTTGTCTTTCTTTACAACAATGATAGGTACATTTTCAATGACCTCATATGTTGTGAATCTCTTGCCGCAGCTCATACATTCACGTCTTCTTCTGATTCTTTCGCTTTCGTCTGTCGGTCTTGAGTCTATGACCTTACTTTCGGTATAACCGCAAAACGGACACTTCATGATTTACACTCCCCAATCTTTTTTTATTTTAAACCCTCTTCGTCAAAGAGGAAGGTTGTTTCAAGTGCGAGCTTAACACCTGTTTCGATAGCAGCAAGGCTAAGGTTATCCTCGGTGTCAAGTCTTGTGTGATAGTAACGTGCCGGTGACGGATCCATTGCCGTAACGCTTGTTGCTTTGATGCCTGCCTGACTCATTGCGGCAGCATCTGTCGAACCGAGTTCGATAGCACCGATGGGAAGTTCGAGATCCATAAGTTTTGCCGCTCTTTGAACAAGCTCGGCTGTCTGTCTGTCATTCTTGACTACGCCTGTCATGTCCTTGTCGTAAGCCTTGATAAACTCAAGCTCTCTTATGGTGTCGAATCCGACGAATATAGTCTGTGTACCGTCGTTCTTGTATTCTTCGGCATGAGCTTTTGCAAATGCTTTAGAACCTCTTAAGCCGGCTTCTTCACCGCCTGCACAAAGAACAACGACTTCTGTGTTTTCAAATCTGATGTTGTTATCCGAAAGGAACTTTGCGACCGACATTGCAATAAACGTACCTGTAAGGTCATCGTTTGCGCCCATGACCGGTCTTTTATAGTTGCAAAATCCGATAGCCGCAACGAGTACGGGTACGGCAATATATGTGACAACTGCGATGACCTTAAAAGCGACATGAACATCGCTTGACCAAAGGTTAGCACCCATAGCCTCACCGTAAACCGCAATATAAGCGATAGAAGATGCAAGTCCTACTACGATGTCGATAATAGCGGTCAAGATGATGATAAATACTACAGGTCTGCCGCCATGATATGTATAAGTCCACTCGTAAGCCGAGTCCGTGTGACCCGAAATTATGATTCTCTTCTTGGTTTCACCGCTTGCTTTACGGACGCCTATGACGTTGCCCGAAGTCTTTTTGGGGAAGAAAACGTCCAAAACGGGTTTATAGAAAATGAACTCTGCGAGGATAAAGAACAGTGTTATGACGCAGCAGGCAAGAGAAATCGCCGCCATACCGAGTGAAAGGAACACCGTTGAGAGAATGAGCAATACAGCACCGATGGGTACCCAAGACATGAATGCCTTGTCACTGCACTTATATTCTTCTCTGACTGCCGAGTCGCAATACTTGGTAAGGTCGCCGAGCATATATTCCTGAGCTTCCTTTTCACTTTCACTGCCTACCGGACGAGGTCCTGTCTTTTTGCAGAGTATCTTAATGCTTTTGTACACATAGTTTGCATACTCACGCACTTTCTGCGGATATCTTTCAATACTTTCTTGAGCTTTCATTCTTATGAAACTCTCCTTTCTGTTGTTTACCAGGCTATTATACATTGAAACGGTTTAAATTTCAATAGAAATTATAATGTTTTACACACACAATAGAAATTACTTTCCCATGCGGGGATATACGGGTGATGTCTGTAATATATTTCGTAATCGGTGCAAAAACTTTTTATAAGTTTCGGTAAAGCAAACGCATCTTCGTTTCGGTGATAGGCGCAGACATAAAGCTTGGGTCTGCATCTTTTTATAAGCTTTTCAGCACCTTTAAGTGCCTTTGCCTCTGCACCCTCAACGTCCATTTTTATATATGTCACGTTTTCAATTACGCTGTCAAGTGCTACCGATTTTACGGTTTCTCCCGAACTGCTTTGTCTTGAGTTACGACCTGCCTTTTTATCAAAATGCAGCTGACCGTCCTTATCCCATGCGGCAACGTTCAGACATTCTATATTTTCAAGTTCCTGCGTTTTATTTACAAGCTTTTTAAAATTCTTGCCGTCGGGTTCGAAAGCGTAAATTTTCGCATATTCTCCGTCTGTGTGATTCAAAAGCTCTCTTATCGTGTCACCGTCATATGCACCGAGGTCTGCGACCGTTTCGTCTTTCCCTACACACAATATTTTGTCGTACACTTCACTTTTTTCACTTTCACAGTCAAACAGGTACTCGACCTTTCCGCTGACTTTAAAGTTTAAAACATCGACAAACGTTTTCTTTGACTTTTCATCAGCCAGCATTTCGTAAACTTCATCGAAAGCTTTTTCGTTTTCCTTTATATAGTCAAGCGTAAACAAGCCTTTACCCGCTATCGGCACTGTCGGTGCTAAAAATTCGTGTTCAAGGCTCATTTGACGAACCTTGTCAAGCGTACCTCTGTCGTGAACGGCAAAGGTCATGAGGATTATAAAGTCCCGATATTTTTCACACACTTGGGAATACTTAAGCACTGTTTTTGAGTGAAACGAGTGACCTCTTACAAATTCGTCCGAGGCAAAGACATCGCTGAACTCTATTCCCAAGTTTTCGAGCTGTTCGATTATCATGTCCGCACCGTTACCCATGCCGTAAAGCACTATAGGAAGGTCGGTAGATTTCAGATGCTCCCATATGCTCTGTTCTTTTATTTTTTCAAGCATTTTACGTCCTCCGAACTCTTGTTGCTATATCCGTCAAAACAAACAATATAAGATCGACCAAAACAACAGTCGCTCCGGCAGGGGTGTTCATATAAAACGAAATGAACATTCCCAAAGTGAACGTAACTATAGATATAATTGCCGACGCTATGACAGTTGACTTAAAGCTTTTTGACACACGCATGGCAATAAGTGCCGGGAAGATTATAAAGCTTGACATCAAAAGTGCACCCAACATCTGCATTCCGACAACGACCGTTACGGAAGTCAAGACGGCTATCATAGTCGTGTAAACTTGCGTTTTTTGCCCCGTTGCTTTTGAAAAACCTTCATCAAACGTCATTGACAGTATCTTGTTATACAAAAACAGATACATTACAAGTACGACTGCCGTTAATACAGCACTTATCAAAACATAAGATGACTTCATTGCAAGTATTGAGCCGAACATATAGTTATTCAGATCGACATTCGACCCCGACAAGCTTGCGGCTATTACACCTATGGCAAGTGAGCCTGTGGATATGACAGCTATAGCTGAATCACCGTTTATTCTGCGTGACTCGTTTATTCTAAGCAGACACACAGCGGCTATCATAACTATGGGTACGGCAAATTTCAGCGGTGCGACACCTGCCGCTGCGGCAACGGCTATTGCACCGAAACCGACGTGGGAAAGACCATCGCCTATCATTGAAAACCTCTTAAGCACAAGGCACACTCCCAAAAGTGCGGCACAAAGAGAGATAAGCACTCCGCCTATAAGTGCATTCCTCATAAAAGTATAGCTCATAGCTTCCGATATATAGTTTAAGCTCATGTTTAAATTCTCCGATGTTGTGGTTATGTTATCATTATATTTTATATTTTAACGTGTAAAAAGTCAAGAACGGCAGAGAAAGATATGTATAGTGTATTTTAAATAGGAAGTTAAAAATGTTAAAATTTATAAACCGTTTATAAATATGTTGACATATTTCTTGGTTTGTCTTAAAATAAAAGTAACGACTTTGACAAAAGGTTGAAAAAATTCTAATCGGAGGAGTATTTTTATGGAAAAAATCACAGCATTATTGCTTTCGATGGTTATGCTCGTTTCGGGCGTATTCTTCGGAACAGGTTTTCAGTCAACGGATCCCGGCAAGCAGGATCAAGTCAAGAACGTTATCTTATTCATAGGTGACGGCATGGGTGAAAATCACCTTAAAATGACAAAGCAGATGCTCGGCATCGACCTTGCAATGGAAACATTTCCGCTCAGAGGTCAGTCAAAGACACGTTCGATGACAGGTATCACAGACAGTGCGGCAGGTGCTACGGCTCTCAGCTGCGGTGTCAGAACAGAGGACAGCTATGTAGGTGTTTACTGGCTCGATCCTTTGATGACTTACAGCGTACCGACAAACATAAGAGAAATCGCTGCCTCTCACGGCATGAGAACAGGCGTTGTTACTACCGACACGGTAACAGGTGCAACACCGTCGGGCTTCACAGTTCACGTTAAGTCCAGAGATGACAAGGAAGATATCATGGCTCAACAGCTTACATCAAACATTGATCTTCTTTGGGGCGGCTGTGATTCACGTTTTGATCAGACCAAAGCCGAGGCTAACGGTTTCACTGTTGTCAAGAGTGCAGACGAGATGAACGCTCTTGCAAACGGCACAAAAACTTTCGGTCAGTTTGACGGTGATCTTTGGAGAAGTGAAAGCGGTACAGACGCACCGACACTTTCACAGATGACAGAAAAGGCTATCTCACTTCTTGACGGCAGTGATGAAGGATTCTTCCTCATGGTCGAGGGTGCTCACATTGACAAGCACTCAGATGACAAAGATGCAGACAACACCGTTATCGCACTTCAGGAGCTTGACAAGGCAGTTGCAAAGGCTCTCGAATTTGCAGAGAAAGACGGAAACACTATGATAATCGTAACGGCTGACCACGAAACAGGCGGTCTTATCGAAAAGAAGGACGGCACTTTCAAGTACACAACAACACAGCACACACTTAGCAATGTTCCCCTTCTTATCTACGGTTCGACAAGCTTTATAGAGAACGGTGAGGCTATCAGCAACATTATGGTACCCAGAAAGATAGCTGCATCTCTCGGATTTGACAACAGCGAATTCAGAAACGCTATGTCTAACCCCTTGCCGATATCGGTTGAGGACAGAAAGTT
>CAYWDD010000043.1:0-9037 GCA_964456935.1 uncultured Faecalibacterium sp.
TATTCATTCGCTTTTGATATTTTGCGGAAAATGTTACGGTATATTTATATTTTGTTAAACAATAATCTTACTTTATTGACTTAAACCGACTTGTGTTGTAAAATTAGGCTGTACAATAAAGATAAATCTATTTTGAATGGAGGTAAACTAATGCCGACTAATGAAACCGACTCTCCATTAACGTTTTTTTCACGAATGATCGTTTTCTTAAGAAAGATGATTTTACTTTTACTCCCGTTTTTCCCCACAGATGAAAACGGCAATCCGATCATTTGGGGCAACCGCGAATAATTTTTTGTTTTCGTTTGCAACTAATTAAATGGAACTGAAATCTTCCTTTTCTCAACGGAAAGGAAGATTTCTTTTTGCCTTGTCCTTTTATTTCACCGTTTCGGTTGACAAGCAAGTCGATTTACCATATAATTTATAGGATCAAGAAACGAGGAGGGTCAATATGCAAATCATTAAAAAATATTTCAAACGTTACTTCGTTGACGGTATGAGTGCAATGGCTTTAGGTCTTTTCTCATCGCTGATAGTCGGACTTATCATCAGCCAGTTAGCTAAAATACCGCATCTCGAATTTTTGGCGGATTTTACGGAAGTTCTCTCGGCGTCTTCGCCTGTTGTGGGCGGTGCTATAGGCTGTGCTATAGCGTGGGGATTAAAGCATAAGCCTTTGGTCATATTCTCATGCGTTGCCGTCGGTGCTTACGGTTATGCGTTGGGCGGTCCTGTAGGTGCTTTCTTGGCAACTGTTGTTGCAAGCGAAATTGCAGGTCTTATCGCAGGAAAAACCAAAATCGACATAGTTTTGACCCCGATAGTTTCTATAGTTGTCGGCGGTATCGTCAGCAAATTTGTCGGTCCGGGTGTATCGGCTGTCATGAACGGTATCGGTGATGCAATAATGAAAGCAACTGAAATGCACCCGTTCCCGATGGGCATAATCGTTTCGGTTATAGTCGGCTTGGCTTTGACCGCTCCGATAAGCAGTGCGGCAATTTGTATAATGCTCGGTCTTAACGGTCTTGCCGCAGGTGCTGCCGTAGTCGGCTGTGCGGCTCAAATGGTTGGCTTTGCAGTCACAAGCTTTAAGGTAAACGGTGTAGGCGGTCTTGTATCGCAGGGTATCGGTACAAGTATGCTCCAGTTCGGAAACATAATGAAACGTCCTCAGATATTACTAGCACCCACCTTGGCAGGCGCTATTCTCGGCCCTATATCGACTTGTGTGCTTAAAATGACTAACACTCCCACAGGTGCCGGCATGGGTACAAGCGGACTTGTCGGTCAATTCGGTGCTATCGAGGCCATGAGCGGTACTGTTGATACAAAGACGCTGATTATCGAGATAGCGGTCATGCATTTTATCGCTCCTGCTGTCCTTTCGCTTTTATTCCATGTACTGTTTAAAAAACTCGGCATAGTCAAAGACGAATACCTGAAACTTAAGGATATCGACGGGGGAGAATAATGAACGTTTACGATTTTGATGAAACACTCTATGACGGTGAAAGCTCACTTGAATTTTTCATGTACTACTTTAAAGTTGATCCGTCACTTATAAAATTCCTCCCAAGCGTATGCAAGGCTTTTGCTCTTTACAAAGCCGAGAAGATAACGCTTGATGAATTCATCTCGGATTACGGAAAGGTTGTCGAGGAATACATATCCACCCACACGACGGAGTTTGAACGTACCGTAAAAAGCTTTTGGGATAAAAAGATGAAAAAGATAAAGCCGTTTTACAATGAAATAAGACAACCTGATGACGTGGTTATAACCGCATCGCCCGACTTTCTTATAAAAGAGGTATGTGCAAGGCTCGGAATCAAAAATGTTATCGCAACAAAAATAGACTTGGTTTCGGGCAAGATAGAGTCACCCTGTTTCCGTGAGGCTAAAATCGACCGATTCCGTGAGGTGTACCCCACAGAGGAAATAGATGATTTTTACACCGACTCAATGAACGACAAGTTCCTCATGCCGCTTGCAAAACGTGTTTTCATCGTCAAGGGCAACAAGATAACGCAGGTAAAGTAAGATGGAGAGAATAGATAAAATTCTCTCATCGGCTTTAAAAGTTTCCCGAACAGACGTAAAAAAGCTGATGAAAAAGCAAAACGTCCGTATAAACGGCAAGCGTGTCACTGACGCAAATGCAAAGACAGAGCCGTCCGTAGACACTATCACTCTAAACGGACAACCTATTATATATCAAAAGTACATCTACATCATGATGAATAAGCCTAAGGGTGTCATCTCCGCATCGGAGGACAAAAATGTTCCGACTGTTGTTGATCTTGTACCTGAGAGTTTGAAAAGGTTGGGGTTATTCCCTGCCGGCAGGCTTGATGCGGACACGACGGGATTTGTTTTGATAACAGATGACGGTGACTTCGCTCACAAGATACTTTCACCGAAAAAGCACGTTGAAAAGACTTATCATGCTCTGCTTGAAAGAGAGATAACAGACAGCGACATTGACAGGTTCAAAAACGGAATCGAGCTTAAAGACGGAACATTATGTCTTGAAAGCAAGCTTGAAAGAATCGGTGAAAGATATGTGCAGGTAATCATTCATGAGGGAAAATATCATCAGATAAAGCGAATGTTTGCCGCACTGGGAAACCGTGTTATTGAGCTTAAGCGTATCAAGATAGGCTCACTTGAACTTGATGAAAGCTTAAAAGAGGGAGAATGTCGTGAGATAACAAGAACTGAGCTTGAACTTATTACAAGATAAAAAACGGCTATTGCAAGTTTTGATTTGCAATAGCCGTTTTTGGGTGAAGTCTGCATATGTGCATAAAGTCCCCCTACCGAAATTCAGCAAAATTAACGTCTTATCTGACATTTAAATTCACTACGCTGATTTGCCGCAGTCGGTTTGTTCGACCTTTGCAGCTTATCTCCCGCATTTTCACTTTCTGCTACAGGCAAGCCGGTCGCCCTGCTATCGCACCCCGGCACCCCACCCGTGCTGCGATGCTCACTTCGTTCGCATCGCACCAAAAAGGAGCTGTCACCAACGTGACAGCTCCTTTACTATTGGTTTGTTAGCTTATCAAACTAATGCTGCTGTTGTTGAAGGCTCTGTTGCGTCCTCATCGGGAGTGATATAGCCTGAAACAAGTTCCCAAACAGCATCGAGGATTGCATTCTTGATGTCGCTGAGATCAATAAATCCAAGCTTATCAAGTACGAAAGCAAGCTTAACGCCGATCTTAGCAACATGGAAAACAAACTTAACCGTGTGCATATCAAGACCCATGATGTAAGTCATGATTTCGTCCTCTGTCATGCCCTCGAACGGGTTCGTGATCGTTGTGTCCTCAGCAGGTGCTGTTTCTTCCTCTGCGAATGCAACAAATGCAACTGTTGACATTGAGAAAGTCATAACAAGAGCGAGTAAAAGTGCAATGATCTTTTTCATATGTTTTTACCTCCTAAATTATTACTTGATGCCGAAACATCTTGTTACGTTTAGTATACTTCACTGAAATTAAAAAGTCAATATATTTGTTTATTTAATACAGAAAAACTTAATATTAAATTCGACTTTTATTTACATATGAACATAGATGTCGTTTTTTGTACGCTTACAGTTTTCTGCGACGAGAAGGCTTAAGTGCGTATTTCTTCATGCAGTGTTTAGCCGATGCGCCTATTACCGTCAGTGTTATAACTGCACAAATTGTTGCAAGCGGATTGCTTTGACCTGATTTTTTCATATTGTACCCCTTTCTTAATTCGGCATAATGCTGAAATTCAGCTTGTATGTTTCATCTGAACTGTTTTTATACTTATCAAGAGTTTCTGCACCCCAGCTGTCATAACCGCCGACGCCCATCTGTCTTGCGATAATTCTGACAACAAGCTTATCACTCTTCGGAAGTTCATATGTGTGCATAGCTCTTTCAAGCTCGTCAGATGTGTACTTTGAAACATTTATCTCCATTTCATTCTCCGCCTCAAAACGAAGTTTTCCGTCGGGCGAAACGAGATTCATGTATCTTACACCCGTTCTCTGAGCGTTTTCCTGCGGTTTAAGATACGGTGTGTAAAGGTCGTCTATGCTGATTTTGTAAAGTCCGACATCTGCACTTAATGCTCTGTCAATATAGTTTTCATGCGGTCCTTTTCCGAGATAATCCATTCTGTAATATCCGTTATCAAGGATAAACTTCATTCCTATCTCCGGAATTTCGGGTAAGCCGTGACCTGCCTTAAATTCAAGCTCAACATGAATGCCTCTTGTTGTCACTGTGTAGATGATCTTGCCCTTACTAAGCGGTGCTGTGTGTACGGTGAATGATGTTTCGAGTATAACACGCTCTCCGTTTTCCTTGATTCTGTCAAGGCTAAACTTCGCATCACTTCCTGCGTATTTCCAGCAGCCGCAACGTACAGCCTGATGATTTCCCCTGTCGTTATCGGTCAACGCTCTCCAGAAGTTCGGCTCTACAGGTGAATCAAAGATGACCTTTCCGCCATATTGTGCGTAGTAGAGCTTGTTTGTACGTCTTGAGAATCTGACTTCCATATCGTTTCCGTATATGTACACCGTGCCGTATTCTATTTTTGCGGCTATCTCCGTACCGGCAAGTGAGTGCTTATCGAACTTGTATTCATTGACAACGAACTGTTGCTTTGCAACGATATGTCCTGCCTTTGCCCATTTTACCGAATCTTTCAATTCAAAGAGAATATTGAGATACCACTCCTGTTTAACTCGGCTGTCGATTCCTATTTCGACCACCTTGCTCTTACCGGGTTCAAGATCAACGGTAATATCACCGCTGTCAACGACTATCCCCTCTCTGACCTGCTGCCAGTGAAGATTATACTCGTTGAGATTTGTGAACATAAAGTTGTTTGTTATCTCTATCTTGCCGTTTTCGGGCTTTATAGCCTTAACCGTAACGTTTTGATAAAGCTGTTTTATCTCGCAAAGTTTCGGTGAAGGTGTTCTGTCCGCAAAAAGCAAACCGTCACCGCAGAAGTTTCCGTCATTCGGTGTATCACCGAAATCTCCGCCGTATGCAAGATAATTCTTACCCTTGGAGTTTTTCGTAAGTATCGCCTGATCTGCAAAATCCCAAACAAACCAGCCTTGGAAATGCGGATACTTTTCGCTAAGCTTTATATACTCGTCATTCGCACCGCATGAATTACCCATTGCGTGTGAAAATTCACAAAGAATGTACGGCTTGTCCGTCTGTGTCTTGAGCCTTCTTTCAAGCTCATCGGGTTTGATGTACATGAACGAATAAACATCACTTAAGCGGCAATCGTTCTGCGGATCGTCCCAGACAGATTCATAGTGGATAAATCTTGTCGGATCATTTTCCTTAAGATAGTCATACATCTTTCTGAAGTTTTCACCGCCGCCTGCCTCGTTGCCGAGTGACCAGCATATTACGGACGGGTGGTTCTTATCTCTTTGGTAAAGCGACTTGATTCTGTCCATGCAGGAGTTTGTCCAATCGTCTTTTGAGCCCGGAAGAAGAGGAGTCGTTCTATAGTCGGAGCTGCGTGTACCGTGAGTTTCAAGGCAGTTTTCGTCTATGACATATATTCCGTATTCATCACAAAGTTCATACCAGTAAGGATTATTCGGATAATGTGAAGTTCTGACAGCATTTATATTGTTCGCTTTGAGTGTGATTATGTCCTTACCCATTGTTTCTCTTGAAACGGCTCTGCCTGTGTCGCAGGCAAACTCATGTCTGTTTACACCCTTGAGTACCAAACGTTCACCGTTTAAGTAGATAACGGAGTTCTTTATCTCTATCTTTCTGAATCCCGTCTTACAGCTTATATACTGCGTTGCCTCGCCTCTGATATCTCTGAGCGTGAACACTACGGTGTAAAGATACGGGTGTTCGCTGCTCCAAAGATTTATAAACGGCACTGTTACTTTAAGCGGAATCGTTCCGACATTATTGACGTTTTTAGATGTAAACGCAACTATATCTCCGTTAGCATCGTAAACGCTCATCTCAACTTCGTTGTTATCGACAACACCGTCAAGCTTAACGTCTGCAAGTATCATGCCGCTCTTGTAAAGCGAATCCATGTCGTGTGAAAGCTTGACATCAAAGATATAGCCTGTCGGGAGAGTCGTAAGATATACATCTCTGAAAATACCCGAAAGTCGCCAATAGTCCTGATCTTCAAGCCAGCTGCCCGTAGAATACTTATACACTTCGACAGCTATCACGTTTTCACCGGGATAAAGTGCTTTTGTAATGTCAAATTCAACCGTATTACATGAGCCTTCACTGTAGCCGAAACGCAAACCGTTTATATACAGATAAAAAGCCGAATCAACACCGTCAAACGTGATTACAACTCTGCTTTGCTTAAAGCCTTCGGGAAGTGTCAGCCTTTTTATATAACAGCCTACGGGATTGTACTCGGTCGGAGCGTTGCCGACTATCACTCTCTCGTTGCCCTCCCACGGATACTGTATATTACAGTATTGCGGCTTATCGTATCCGAGAATCTGCCAGTTTGACGGAACTTTCACGGTATCCCAGCTTTCGCTGTTAAACTGCGGCTCGGCAAAACCGAACTCTATCTCTTTATAGTTATTGTAAAGCTTGAACTTCCAATCTCCGTTAAGCGTAATGCAACGCTTTGACATAAAGCGGTTGCCCTTAAGTGCCGCATCAAGACTTTCATACGGCATAAACGTTGCTCTGGGTTCAAGCGAATTGACACGGGAAATATCCGGTCTTGACTGCCACTCCATTAAGCCGTCAAGAAATTTCATATCCATATCTGTCCCCTCCTTATTTGACGTTGACCTTCTTTTCCATTATCGCACCTGTTATCACAAGAAGTATAACGGAAAAGATGAGTGTGAATATTTTTCCCCCTATGCCGTAGCTGAAAAGTACACTGCCGGCATTTTGCATTGATTCAAGTCCTATGCCTATTCCGTCACCCGAAACATATATCGAAAGCGGAAAATCAAGCATAAGCTCCGTTGATACCGTTTTGTTGAAGATATAAACCACGAAGAAGAATATCATACCGAACAAAAGCGGCTTGTGTTGAAACTTTCCGACGTTTGCCACTGTTATGGCAAAGTAGATAAAAGACACCATCGAAATGACGGTGATTATAGATCCCGATGCGAGAATAACAAGATATTCTATTATCAGTTTCAAGGTCGGAAGATCGCCTACGACCTGCAATTCTCTGACCATTTCAAACATACTTTCGAGCATTCCGTTGCTCTGTGATTTAGCGTACCAAGCGACAATAACTGCGGTGAGCATCATCACGACATAGCTTACGATTATCCACACGAACGATACGATAAACTTTGAAAACAGCAAGCTTGAACACTTGACCGGTAAGGTGTAGCTTAAGTAACCTTGATTACCGTAAAGCGAACGTGCGAAATTGTTTATGACCATGACAAGCGTCATCAAAATTGCGATAACACCGATGAGAATCAAAGCACCCGAACCCGTAGCTCCGAGCCATGCAACCTTAGTCACATATGAAAGGAGCATGAGAAGTATTGATACACCTGCCGCAGTGTAAACGGCTACAAGGCTTTTCGATGTCTGTTTAAATTCGTTCTTGATAAGTTTACCAAGCATATGCGAACACCTCCTTGAAAATGTCCTCGACCGTTCTGCCGTCCTGCTTTATCTTTTCGACCTCTGCATTAAGAACAAGCTTTCCTCTTGAAATCATCAACGCTCTGTCAAGTACAGGCTCTATGTCGTGGATAAGATGTGTTGACATAAGCACAGTCGAATTTTCGGCATAGTTATTCATTATAAGCGACAGTATTGCATCTCTTGCGGCAGGGTCAACACCGCCGAGAGGCTCATCTAAGATATAAAGCTTTGCTCTGCGGCTCATGACCAAGATAAGGCTTATCTTTTCCTGCTGACCTTTTGACATAGTTTTGATTTTCTGTTTCATGTCAAGGTCAAAGTCGTGTATCATTTTTTCGGCTTTTTCCGTATCGAAATCCGCATAGAAATCGGCAAAATACTTTATCGCATCTATAGGACGCATATAGTCCGGAAGATATGACTTTTCCGGAAGATAAGCTATAACGCTTTTTGTGTGTACACCGGGTTTTTCTCCGTCAATGAAGATGTTGCCCGAATAATCCTTTATAAGACCTGTCATGGTTTTTATAAGCGTTGTCTTACCGCAGCCGTTAGGTCCGAGCAGACCTATGATCTGGTTTTCTCCGAGAGAAAGTGAAATATCGTCCAACACAACTTTCTTTCCGTAGGACTTTTTCAGATTCTCGATTCTGATAATATCGTTCATCGAATTACCCTCTCTTTTATTTTCTGTTTGTCACAAGAAGTGCCAAGGCTGTCCATATCATGTGATAACTTATTATTATCCACTCGTTGACAAAATATTTTGTTGCTACTATATTAAGCACAAGCGTCAAAGCAAATGCAAAGAACATACTTATCCCCTGTATCAGCATTGTAAGACTTTGAACGTCATACAGTCTGAATGCCGCATTTATAACTCTCAATGAGCCTGTTATGTTGCGTTTGAATATAAGACCTGTTCTCTTTTGTTTAGCCGTCTTGTTTATTTCTTTTCTTATTGCATTTGTACCCGTGGAGTTGACGGTTTTTATCGAGTTCGGATCAACTCCGAGAGTAGTTGCCACGAACTCCTCGTCGATATTCGGGTCAGTTGTCATAAGCATGAGTATCACGCCCGTCTTGTAAAGCTTTTCAAGTTGCTTTTTCGTCTGTCTGCCGATGTAATATTCAGAGCAGAACATTGCGACGACTTGGGTGTCTATTGCAAAGTAGAATACCTTCTTGCCCTCGTCAAGATAGGCTTTTTCGGTATATTCGGGAGGAACGTCAATGTTGTGATTTATCATCATCTGACGTGTACCCAAAAGCGCACATTTATTATTGACCCAGCATGAAAGTCCTAAGCGTTCTTCATACTTAAGATCGTCTATATCCGGAAGATTGAGATTTTGCTCTTTCATAAGGTTATTGACTTCTCTTGAAAG
>CAYWDD010000044.1:0-8680 GCA_964456935.1 uncultured Faecalibacterium sp.
GAAAACGCAAGAGCAGAGGCGGAGAAAGCCGCAAAGCAAGAGGAAGAAAGACGAAAATCGGAAGAAAGAGCAAGACTTGAACTTGAAAGAATAAAAGCTGAGCAGGAAGTAAAAGAACCTGCGTATTCATCGGCTTCTCCGTTCGAGAATAAGCCTAAGGACAGCTCAATTGCGAGCGTACAGGCGGATATAGTGGCAAGTCTTGACGAAATATTCGCAACAAGGGAAAAAATAAACGTGTCCGATGATGACAACCCGATAGCACATTCCAACAATCCGAATTTCAGATTCACAGATCCGTTCTTAGATGTCAGTTCAAATGAAGAACCTACCGTTTCACCGGTACACGAAGAAATCGTTTCAAAGGCTGTTACTCAAGAAAAGGAAAGCCTCGATCTTCCCGAACAGATATCGTTTTCGGACAGTGAAACAGACGATATAGTAAGACGTGCAAACGAAGAGGCTAACGAAAAGCAGAAAGAAAACATGGAGTCGGTCAGAAAGTTCAAAGACGAGGTAAAACCCAGACTTGAATACAGACTGCCGCCCATAACCTGCCTTGATCCGCCCAAGTTTTCAAAGGGTGACGACTTCACAAGCGAAATGAAGTCAACATCGCAAAAGCTTGTCGAAACGCTTAAAAGCTTTGGTGTTGAAACAAACCTCGTCGGTGTCAGCAGAGGTCCGTCAGTTACAAGATATGAACTTCAGCCTGCCCCCGGTGTCAAGATAAGCAAGATAACGAACCTTTCCGATGATATCGCTTTGAATCTTGCATCATCGGGTGTCAGAATCGAGGCACCGATACCGAACAAATCGGCTGTCGGCATTGAAATTCCAAATAAGAATAAGTCTATGGTTACTTTAAGAGAGATAATATCTTCTCC
Organism: uncultured Faecalibacterium sp.; assembly: GCA_964456935.1. Classification (GTDB taxonomy): domain Bacteria; phylum Bacillota; class Clostridia; order Oscillospirales; family Acutalibacteraceae; genus UBA6857. Next base: position 888 of record CAYWDD010000044.1, read on the forward strand.
CGAGTTCCAAAATGCAAAGAGCAAGCTTAATGTCGCTTTAGGTAAGGACATCACAGGTAACGTCACCTGTGCCGACCTTGCCAAGATGCCGCATTTACTTATCGCAGGTACTACAGGTTCGGGTAAATCTGTCTGTCTTAACTGCATGATCGTCAGCATTTTATATAACGCAACGCCCTCACAGGTAAAGCTTTTGATGATAGACCCGAAACAGGTTGAATTTTCGGTCTATAACGGCATACCTCACTTGCTTGTACCCGTAATTTCAAACGTCAGGAAAGCCGCAGGCGCTTTAGCCTGGGCTGTTACCGAAATGGAAAACAGATACAAGACGTTCTCCGAGTGTACCGTGCGTGACATATTCGGCTATAACAAATACTGTCAGTCGCACCCGGAGCTTGAACCGATGTCACAGATAGTCATTTTTATAGACGAGCTTAACGACCTTATGATGATTTCTCCGAAAGAAGTCGAAGATTCTATCTGCCGTTTGGCTCAAAAGGCGAGAGCTGCCGGTATGCACCTTGTTGTTGCAACGCAAAGACCGTCAGTTGACGTTATCACGGGTATCATCAAAGCCAACATTCCCAGCCGTATTTCGCTTTCCGTTTCATCACAGGTCGATTCAAGAACGATCCTTGATATGATAGGTGCGGAAAAGCTTTTGGGTAACGGTGATATGCTTTATAATCCTGTCGGAAACTCAAAGCCGACAAGAATACAGGGTGCATATCTTTCGGATAACGAAAGAGAACGCATAGTCGATTTCATCAAGGCTCAGGAAAACTGCGAATATGATGATGCCGTTATGGAAGAAATCGAAAGACAGGCAACAGCCGATCCCAAGAAGGGCGGATTTGACGATGATGAAGGTGACGAGCGTGACCCGATGATAGAGGTGGCAACGGAAGTCGTTGTCGAACTCGGACAAGCAAGCACGACCCTCTTACAGCGTAAACTTCGTTTAGGCTATGCAAGAGCGGCAAGAATCATGGATCAGCTTGAAACAAACGGTGTTGTAGGTCCGTCAGAGGGAAGTAAACCCAGAAAAGTGCTTATCTCCAAAACGCAGCTTATGGAGATGAAAGCATATCAGGAAAATACAAGCGATGAAGAATAAGGAGCTGTTATGAGTTTTTTACCGATAACCGCTAAAGAAGTTAAAGAACGTGGCTGGACAGACGTGGACTTTGTCTACGTCTGCGGTGACGCATACGTAGATCACCCGAGCTTCGGAATGTCTATAATAACAAGAGTCCTCGAGGGCAGGGGATACCGAGTTGCGGTCATCTCTCAACCCGACTGGCACAGTTGTGAAGATTTAAAAAGATTCGGCAAGCCTCGTCTTGCCTTTCTTGTTTCTTCGGGAAATATTGACTCCATGGTCGCCCACTACACAGCCGCAAAGAAGAAAAGAAGTAAAGATGCCTATACAGCAGGCGGTGAAATGGGAAAACGACCCGACAGAGCCGTCATAGTCTACTGCAACAGAATAAGAGAGGCATATGGCGATGTACCCATAGTTATCGGCGGACTTGAGGCATCACTCAGACGTTTCGCACATTACGACTACTGGGACGATAAGATTCGCCGTTCGATACTGTTTGATTCACAAGCCGACCTTTTGATATACGGTATGGGCGAAAATCAGATAATAGAAATCGCAGACAGGCTTGATAAAGGTGAAGATATTAAAAAAATGCGTGACATTTTGGGTACTTGTTATGTCTGTGATGTAACCGAAACACCTCTTAAAGGTGCAGAATGTCCGAGCTATGAAAACGTAGTCAAAAGCAAGAAAGAATATGCCGTTTCATGCAGGATAGAACAGGACGAGCAGGATCATATCAGAGGAAAGCTGATAAAGCAAAGACACGGAAATAAGATGCTTGTGCAGAACAAGCCCATGCCGCCTTTAACACAGCAGGAACTTGATTGGGTATACTCATTGCCCTACGAAAGAAACTATCACCCAAGCTACGAAAAGCTCGGAGGTGTGCCGGGAATAGAAGAAGTCAAATTCTCCATTACGCACAACAGAGGCTGTTTCGGTGCGTGCAATTTCTGCTCAATAGCTTTCCATCAAGGCAGATTTATAACGACCAGAAGTAAAGAGTCGATTATAAAAGAGGCAAAGATATTGACCGAAATGCCCGACTTTAAAGGTTATATACACGACGTCGGAGGACCTACTGCGAATTTCAGAAGAACATCGTGTGACGTTCAGCTTAAAAACGGACTATGCAAAGGCAAAAAGTGTCTTGCACCTACTCCGTGTAAAGCTCTTGTGGCTGATCATACGGAATATCTCGATATTTTAAGAGAATTGCGTAAACTTCCGAAAGTTAAAAAGGTTTTCATACGTTCGGGTATACGCTATGACTATATGCTTAAAGACAAAGACGATACTTTCTTTAAAGAGCTTGTCAAATATCACGTCAGCGGTCAGCTTAAAGTCGCCCCCGAACACTGTTCGGCAGTTGTCTTGGACAAAATGGGCAAGCCGCATATCGAGGCATATATTGAGTTTTCAAAGAGATATTTCGAGCTTTCTTCAAATGCCAATAAAGAGCAGTATCTTGTGCCGTATCTCATGTCGTCGCACCCCGGTTCAACACTTGACGATGCCATAGAATTGGCACAGTTTCTCAAAAAACGCAGGATAAGACCCGAACAGGTTCAGGACTTCTATCCCACTCCGGGTACTATTTCAACTTGTATGTTCTATACTGGACTTGACCCGTACACAATGGAAGAAGTATATGTTGCGAAAAGTCCGAAAGACAAGGCGATGCAAAGAGCTTTACTGCAATATTTTAATCCGAAGAATAAAGAATTAGTTGTTGAGGCGCTTAAAAGAGCAGGAAGAACGGACCTTATCGGAACAGCACCTAAATGTCTTGTAAATGTTCCGAACTTTAACCAAAACAACAGACGTACACAAAACGGAAAGAGAGAAAACTATGGCAGGAAAAAGAAAAACAAAAAATAAGCTGAATGCTTTGATTTATATAATACTTGCTGTTGTGATTGCCGTTTTCGGTGTGTCGAGAGCGGAATTTTTCAAAAGCGAAAACGATTTGACTCTTGATGACGGTAACATAGCCGTTCACTTTGTCGATGTAGGGCAAGGTAACTGCACGGTCATTCAGTCGGGAAATGAGGCAGTCTTGATAGACGCAGGCGAAAGAGAGTATTCATCAAAGGTAATATCGTTTCTTGAAGAAAACGGTATAACAAAGCTTAGATACGTTATAGCAACGCATCCGCATTCGGATCATATAGGCGCTATGGCGACCGTGCTTGAAAAGATAGACGCCGATGAGATTTTAATGCCGTATATATCGGATAAATACGCACCGACGAGTAAGACTTATTTAAACTTGCTGACTACGGTTGACGAAAAGGATATCAAAGCGGAGTTTTTAAGCAAGAATACAACTTTTGACTTTGACGGCATCACATTTAAAATACTTGTTCCCGTGCAGCAGACAAACAGCTTTAACAATATGTCGCTGATAACGAAAATTGAGTTCGGAAAGATGTCGGCTCTTATCATGGCTGATGCGGAAAACAAAGAGATAAATTCCGTGCTGAAAGCAAATTCCGATTTTGACTTTTCATCACAGATAATGCTCTTAGCTCATCACGGCAGTAATACCTCGCTTAATGAAAAGCTGATGACTAAGGCTAATATAACCACAGCCGTAATTTCCTGCGGAAAGGACAATTCTTACGGTCATCCGAATGAAGAAGTTGTCGAATGGCTGGATGAAAACGCTGTCGAATACTACCGCACGGACGAAAGCGGTGACGTGAGTCTAATTACAGACGGCAAGGAATACACGATAGTAACTGAAAGGTGATAAAAATGAGAAGATTTTGTGTTGACAGGATAATAGGCGATATCGTTATGTGCGAGCGTGACGATATGAGAATGATGGATTTCAGTTTAGAAGATTTTTCTTTTGATGTACACGAAGGAAGTATCTTTATTTTAAACGATGAGGGCGAATTTGAACCCGACAACTGCGAGGAAGAAAGACGCAGAGCGGAAGTCATAGCACTTCAAAATAAGCTTAAAAATAAACAGAAGTAATGATATCATCTGTCACTCCATAGAATAATATCGGGGTGATAATATGAGCAGTAATAATTTCAGCGTTATAAGATTGACAAGAGTTTTGACTATGATAAGTATGATCGTCGTTTTGTCCGTCACGGTGTATGCCGTATATCTTGCGGTTGATAACACGTTTTTCTCTCAAACGACAACAGTTTCCGCTAAGGTACATATGCCGCTTGTGATAATAGATCCGGGTCACGGCGGTGAGGACGGCGGAACGGTTTCGGAATCCGGAATAGTCGAAAAAGATATCAATCTAGCTGTTTCTGTCTGTACACGGCAGTTGTTCGAGTTTTTCGGTTTTGATACTCTTATGACAAGAGAAAGCGACGAGCTGATATATTCCGATAACTGTACGAACATAAAAGAGAAGAAGGTTTCCGATATACATAACCGAATGAAGATAATAGAGGAAAACCCCGACTCCGTCTTTTTAAGCATACATCAAAACCATTACGACAACGAAAAATATAACGGCACACAGGTGTTTTATTCTAAAAATAATGAATTGAGTCCCGTTTTGGCACAGCATATTCAAAACGCTGTAAAGACCGATATTCAGCCGGAAAACGAGAGAAAGATAAAACCTACGGGTACTGAAATATATCTTTTATATCACGCAAAAGTGCCGTGTGTAATGGTGGAATGCGGTTTCCTGTCAAACCGCAAAGAGGCGGAAAATCTAAACAATGAAGAATATCAAAAGAAGATGGCTTTTGATATATTTAAAGGAACATATAATTATTTTTTTGAAAACGGAGGATAAAATGGCAAAGTCAAAATCAGTATACGTTTGTTCAAGCTGCGGCTATGAAACTCCGAAATGGCTCGGTCAATGCCCCGAATGTAAGGAGTGGAACACTCTTTCCGAGGAAGTCAGAACCGTTCAACCGACAAATAAAGCCGCTGCGACACGAAAGAGCGAAACTTCGTTCAAAGCTCTTAACCTAAGTCAGATAAGCTCCGACAGAGAGGTCAGATATCGCACGGGATTAGGTGAGCTTGACAGAGTTCTTGGCGGTGGTATAGTCAACGGCTCACTTGTGCTTTTAAGCGGTGATCCGGGCATAGGTAAATCAACGATACTTCTTCAAATATGCACATATCTTTGCTCGGACAAAACAGTGCTTTATGTTTCGGGTGAGGAATCATATACCCAGATAAAATTAAGAGCGGAAAGATTGGGTGTTACGACAGAAAATCTTTTTATACTCTGCGAAACCGACGTTCAGCAGATAGGGGAGTTCATAAGACAGCAAAAACCCGACCTTGTTATCGTCGATTCAATACAGACAATGAATTATACGGATCTTCAGTCATCTCCCGGAAGTGTAGCACAAGTCAGAGAATCGACAAATGTGTTTCTTCATGTGGCAAAAAGTCAGAACATACCGATAATAATTGTCGGTCACGTCAATAAAGACGGAAATATTGCAGGTCCTAAGGTACTTGAACATATAGTTGACACTGTGCTTTATTTTGAGGGTGACAGGAATCTTACTTTCAGAATACTCAGAGCTGTCAAAAACCGTTTCGGCTCAACTAATGAGATAGGTGTATTTGAAATGCTGGATAACGGACTTCGTGAAGTCATAAATCCATCGGAAATGCTCATCTCCGGACGACCGAAAAACGTGTCGGGAACGTGTATCACCGCAGTTATGGAGGGTTCACGTCCGATTCTTGCAGAGGTTCAGGCACTTGTCACCGCATCGGGATTCGGAAATCCCAGAAGAATGTCAACAGGATTTGATTATAACCGACTTGCGATGATAATAGCCGTACTTGAAAAGAGAGCAGGATATTATTATTCAAACAATGACGTATACGTTAATATTGTCGGCGGCTTAAGAATAGACGAACCGGCACTGGATCTTACGATAGCTATGGCTTTGATATCGTCACTTAAAGATATAGCTTTGCCCGATGACGTTATCGCTTTCGGGGAAATAGGACTTGCAGGTGAAGTCAGAGGAGTTTCAAGCTGTGAGCAGAGAATAATCGAGGCAGCAAGACTCGGATTTACAAAATGCATAGTTCCGAGGCACAACCTCAGAGGCATAACCAAAAAGACACTTAATATGATTGAAGTTATAGGCGTAACCAACGTCAGACGTGCATTTGAGGCTATGAATGAGTAATTTTATAAAGTCAGCAAATCTGCCCGAAAAAAGAATAAAAACCGTCCTTATAGGGCGGCATGATGATATTATAAAAAAGCTAAACGACATCGGTATAGAAACCGTTGTGTTGGAAGATAACACAGACATTGATATTTCAGTCGGAAATCATGCGGATATGGCGGCATTGCATCTTGGTGGGAATCGCATCTTCCTTGACAGACGACAGACTGCCGTAGCGGAAAAACTCACGTCTTACGGCTTTGACGTCACACTTACAAGCGAAAAAATCAGCGGCAAATATCCCGATGACGTTCGCCTTAACTGTGCTTTGGTCGGTGATAATCTGATCATGGGCAAAAAAGGATATGAGCCTAGGCTGTCAGATGAGCGGTTTAATAAGGTTTTCGTAAACCAAGGTTACTGCAAATGTTCGACTTGCGTTTTAAATGAGAATGTAATAATCACAGATGATGAAAGCATTTACAAAGCCTGCAAGGACTTGTTTGACGTTTTGCTTATCAAAAAAGGTGATATACGTCTTAAAAATCAGGACTACGGTTTCATAGGCGGAGCTTGCACAAAATTGGACAAAGACACCGTAATGTTTTTCGGTTCGCTTAAATATCATCGAAACGGTGACGAGATAAAAGATTTCCTGTCAAAGCACGGCTTAAAATATTTTGAACTGTTTGACGGACAGCTTATGGATATTGGTTCGGTTGTGGCGATAGAGGAAGAATAGGATCACAGCAAAAAAGTAGTAAATCCGAACGGATTTACTACTTTTTATCATATTGTTTTAATTTAAAGCAATTTTTAAGTTTTCAAGATTTTGCCTCATTAACGATAAATACGTTTCTCCGCTGTCAAGCTGTGACTGTGCAATTGAATGACATGAGTTAAATTCAAGCACCGTAACACCTGTTTCCAGTGCGACGGTTTGAGCTAAAGCATCGCTTGAAAGCTCAATTTTGAAAACAACGGGAACTTTGTCATTGCGAACACGGTCGATCAGCTCTCTGACTTTTTGAGCCGATGCCTCTGTGCTGTGTGAACAGCCGGGAAATGCGGCAAAGTATTCAAGAGAGTATTCTTCAGCAAAATATAATAAGGGAAATCTATCGGCAAAGATTATTTCTTTTCGCTTTGCACTGCTTACTACAGATGCAAAGTCGCTGTCGAGCTGCGAAAGGCTGTTTACATATTCACTCTCGTTCTTTCTGTATATGTCGATATTTTTGCTGTCGGCTAAACAAAAAGCATCTGCGATAGCGTTAACTATCCTTATGGCATTCTTCGGTGAAGTCCAAACGTGTTCGTCATATTCTTCTTCATCGTGTCCGTGACTTTCTTCTTCGTGAAGCAGGGGACAGACGTCCATCATTTTAACTGTTGTGACATCTTCGTCTAAGCTTTCAAGAACATCATCAAGCCACGAATCCGATTCACCGCCGCCGTAAATGAAAATATCACAGTTCTTGATGTCGATAATATCTTTCGGCGTCGGCTCATAGCTGTGCATATCGGCTCCGGCAGGCAAAAGC
>CAYWDD010000045.1:0-8659 GCA_964456935.1 uncultured Faecalibacterium sp.
TCGGTCGAATCGGTGTTTGCGAAGACGCCCTTTGCCATTTCGAAGCCGAGGTCAGCCGCAGTTGCGCCGTTTGCATCGATTGAATCTATTGCGGCTGTGAGTTTTTCATTTACACTGCCGTCGACGTTTACACTCAGAAGTGATGATGCGTAGTCTGTACTTTTTATATTGTCATATCTGACTGCTCCGTTTGCAGATGTGAGAAGCTCTGTGTTTTCGTTCTTTTCGTAGCCTTGGTAATCGCCCGAAAGTCCGAATCCGACAAGTGAGATTCTGTGATCCGCATCCGTCAATTTTGCGTTTTCAAATACCGTGTTGACGAAATCTTTCGCAGTTTCTTTCAGGGCATCGATTTTCTTCTTCGTACCGCCGAGTGTTTCGCCCATTGAACCTGACTGGTCAACCACGAGCACGATATCGAGGGGTACGGATTTTGAAACGGTCGATTTTACGACTTTTGCGTCTGCCCATGCTTTGAACTTGAACAAAATGTCGTCTTTGTCGGTGTAGTGGACGACTTCGGAGTCGGTTTTTATCTGTGATGCGTCGGAGCTTTTTATGAGTGTGTAGACGGCGTTGATCGTGATGTCGCTGTCAGCGAGTGTGTAGTCCTCCCACTCGCCTATATATCTGTCTTTTGCGGGTACGGTCGGTTCTTCGATTGCGGTTGCGCCCTTTGAGAAATCGACTGTTGAAACGACTTTTCCGTCAGCGACGAACGTGGCGGTGTAGGTGTCTTTAACGAGTTTCGGGATCACTCTTTCTTCATATCCGTCACAGTACGCACAATCTCTTCTTTCGATTCCGTCTTCTTCGTAGGTGGCGGGTTTGTAGGTGTACCAGTCGAGGTAGGTGTGACCGATCGACTCGAAATTGTAGAGGCTCTTGACAGCAAGCTCATGACCGGGTGAACCGCAGTAAGCACGGATAGTGCAGTCTTTTGCGAAACCGGGAGCATCTTTGCTGTCATATTCACAGTAGCGGTTTTCGATTGTGAGGGTTTTTAACTTTGACCAGTTTTGTCTGTTGAAGGATTGAATGGTGTCGGGGAGGGTTAAGTCAGTGAAGCCGCAGCTATAGAATATGTCTTTACTATCGATTTTTGATAAGCATTTGGGAAGTTTAACTGTTGTGAGGTTTGAACAATGTTCGAATGCACTCTCACCTATCGACTTAAGTGAATTACCAAAATTAACGGTTATGAGATTTGAACACCCATAAAATGCTTCGCTGCCTATAGACTCCAACGAATCATCAAAGTTGACTGTTGTGAGATTTGAACATCCACCAAACGCCCACCGGCGTATCGACTCCAATGAATTAGGGAAATCGATCGTTGTGAGTCCGTCACAATCATAAAATGCATGATGATTTATTGTTTTAAGTGAATCTGGAAATTCTATATCTGTGAGTTTTTGACAATAATAAAACGCATAAGCATCTATACTTTCTGTTCCGTCCGCAACCGTAACTGAGCCCGACTTTCCTCTTGGGCAGACTATCAAGTTCTTGCCGTCAGCAGAATAGACTATTCCGTCAACGGATTTATAATTCGCATTTCCGTCTTCTATATTAAGTGCGGTTAGCTTATAGCAACTATCAACACTTTCATATGTAAGCTTTTCAACTGTCTTGGGAATTGTTACTTCACCGCTTATTCCGGCAGGAACAATTATGAGTTCGGTCATTCCCTTGTTATATAAAATTCCGTCATATGATGCATAATTCGGATTTTCTTCGGAAACGGTTATTGAAGATAAATTTGGACAATATTCGAATGTATTGGAATATATATTTTTTAAGCCTTTACCAATTGAAACAGATTCAAGATTTGAACATGATGTAAAAGTTCCAAATAAATCACCGCTTCCTAACGACTCCAATGAATCGGGAAGTTCAACTGTTGTGAGGTTTGAACAGCCTCCAAACGCATCCTTACCTATCGACTTAAGTGAATCGCCAAAATTAACAGTTGTGAGTCCGTCACAAGAATGAAACGCACTTTGGCCTATAAACTTCAACGAGTCGCCAAAGTCAACTGTTGTGAGTTTGTGGCAACTACAAAATGCAAAACTACTTATCGACTCCAATGAATCTGAAAATTCTATGTTTGTGAGGCTGTAACAATCATAAAATGCATAGCTGCCTATACTCTCCAACGAATCCGGAAAGTCAAGTGTTATAAGTCCGTCACAATACGCAAATGCATAGTCGCCTATTGTTTTAAGTGAGGAGGAAAATTCTATGTCTGTGAGTTTTTCGCAATAATAAAAAGCATAACTATTTATACTCTCTGTTCCGTCCACAATCGTAACCGAGCCGGATCTTCCTCTCGGGCAGACTATCAAGTTTTTGCCGTCAGCCGAATAAACTATTCCGTCAACGGATTTATAATTTGCATTTCCGTCCTCAACATTAAGTGCAGTTAATTTGTAACAAGTACCAACGCTTTCACCTGTAAGCTTTTCAACCGTCTTGGGAATCGTTACTTCACTGCTTATTCCGTTTGGAGCGTATATGAGTTCAGTCTTTCCTTTGTTATATAGAATTCCGTCATATGATGCATAATTCGGATTTTCTTCGGAAACTGTTATTGAGGATAATTTTGAGCAACCCCTAAACGTGGTAGAATGCATATTTTTTAAGCCTTTACCGATTGAAACAGATTCAAGGTTTGAACAGCGTTCAAACGCATCCTTACCTATCGACTTAAGTGAATCGCCAAAATTAACAGTTGTGAGTCCGTCACAAGAATGAAACGCACTTTGGCCTATAAACTTCAACGAGTCGCCAAAGTCAACTGTTGTGAGTTTGTGGCAACTACAAAATGCAAAACTACTTATCGACTCCAATGAATCTGAAAATTCTATGTTTGTGAGGCTGTAACAATCATAAAATGCATAGCTGCCTATACTCTCCAACGAATCCGGAAAGTCAAGTGTTATAAGTCCGTCACAATACGCAAATGCATAGTCGCCTATTGTTTTAAGTGAGGAGGAAAATTCTATGTCTGTGAGTTTTTCGCAATAATAAAAACCACGACTGTCAATACTCTCAACATCGTCACCCATTGTGACCTTTGTGAGGTTTTGACAGTCATTGAAACAATAGCTTGATATATTAAAAATGCCGTCACTAATGACGACTTCCTTTATTCTTTGATCATATTTGAACGCTTCTTTTTCCATTTTGCCTGTGCCAGTGACAGTCAAAAGACCGTTATCGTCCAAAGTCCAAGAGATATTTTTTCCGTCCGAACCGTCTGACGTGTCACCGCAAAAACCACTTGTCAGATAGTCACTTGACGCAGCTTTAGCCTCAACGGCAAAAAGACCCGAAAAATCGAGATCAAGACCCACTAACCCCTCTAACGGAGCGGAAGTGAGAACCATTAAGACTACCATAAAAATTGATAGAATTTTTTTAAGTGTGTTCATGATAAATCCTCCTAAACAGAATGATATTTTGCCGAACAAAAATTCGACTACAGAATAAGTTTAGCACTGTTTTGCGATATTGTCAACGATTTATGAATAAATTTAATAATTTTGTGCAAGATGATGAAAATAATGTCGATAAAAAGGCGAGATGAAACGTCAAAACAGCAGGAAGTTGCTCGTACCGAAAAATAGGACACCGAAAATCTCACGTCTTTTTCCACCGGCGGTATATTTCACCGTTTTGGGCGGATAATAGGGGTGAAGTTGTTAAAGGAGTGCGATTTATGAAAGCAACCGGAATCGTCAGAAGGATAGACGACTTGGGCAGAGTTGTTATCCCAAAGGAAATAAGAAGAACCATGAGAATACGGGAAGGCGACCCGCTGGAAATCTACATCGACACAAACGGCGAGGTCATTTTCAAGAAATACTCACCCATAGGCGAACTCGGACCTTACACCAAGCAATATGTCGAGGTCTTGAACCGAGTGACAGGCTTTCCGACAGTCATTTGCGACAGGGATCACATCATTGCGGTGTCGGGAATCCCGAAAAAAGATGCCATAGAAAAACGAATTTCTCCGTTCATGGAAAGCTACATGGAAAACCGAAAAAATTTCATCTGGGAACAAAGCGGTGACTCATTCTCACCGGCAGACGGAGTTGAGCAAGCAGTTTCCGTCATGTCGCCTATCATCGGCTCGGGCGACGTTCTGGGAGCAGTGGCTATACTCATGGGAGATAAAGATATTGCAGCAACGCAGACAAACGTGAAATTAGTGCAAGTAGCGGCATCGTTTCTCGGAAAACAGATGGAGGAGTAGAGAGGTTCGGTGAGGTTGTGTGGGGTGGTCGGGGCAAAATCTTCTTCGCACAGCGAAGAAGCACGCAGGCGGAGCCTGCGTGGTTTCGCCGCAGGCGAAACATTTTGCCCCGAAAGCTGCCCCCTCCGCAGACTTTCGGAGAGGCAGGAACAGACAGACTAAAAGATAGCACTTCACTTGCGTTTGCGTGACATATGTGATATTATATATTCGGCAGAATTTGATAATATTTGCCGACTTGCAAATAAAGAGGAGGGATTCGCTTGCGAATATTAGTTTTGGACGATGAAGAAGAAATTGCTACTTTGACCGAAGTTTATTTGAAAAATGAGGGGTACGAGGTAGTCAAGTTTTACGATTCAAAGAAAGCGCTCGATTTTTTAAAAAGAGAAAAAGTAGACCTTGCCATGCTCGATGTTATGTTGCCTGTGATTGACGGGTTTACTGTTTTGCAGGAAATAAGAAAAGCAGGACACAACTATCCGGTAATAATGCTGACAGCTAAAATCGACATGACGGATAAGATAACAGGTCTTTCACTCGGAGCTGACGATTACATAACAAAGCCGTTTAATCCGCTTGAAATGGTTTCGAGAGTCAAAGCACAGTTAAGACGTTATACAAACTATAACAATGCCGCTGCGATAAAGAACGGTGACATATTCGACAAAGCCGGACTTGTGATGAACAGACACACACGTCAATGCTCGCTTTACGGAAAAGATGTTCTTCTTACGCCCAAGGAGTTTAACATTCTTTGGCTGCTTTGCGAAAACAACGGAACTGTTATGACGACAGAGCAAATCTTCGACGAAATATGGGGCGAGGATTACCTTGAAAGCAATAACACCGTCATGGTACACATAAGAAGAATAAGAGAAAAGCTTGACGACACCGCCAAGAATCCGAAGTTCATAAAAACGGTTTGGGGCGTAGGGTACAAGCTTGAAATATAAAAATGAAGATGAAAAAAGACAGTGAAAGCAAAGCCGACGTTTCAATTGCACCGAAGTCATCGGCTTTTACGGAAAAATTTTTATTAAAATCATCGGCGGCAGTTGCATCTTATACTGTTGCTGTGCTTGCTGCGGTCTATATCTGCGTTATTTTTGAGAAAAACGCTGTTTGGTACGTCGAAGACCCGTTGTTCAAGCTGATTCGTACTGTGTCCCGTGAGCCTGCGATAGGCATAACGGCAGTATCCGTAGTGTGGCTGGTAGGTGTAATAATTATACTGTTGACCATGCTCAACAAATCCGTTTCTTACATAAACGCTGTCACTCACGCAAGCCAAATGCTTTTGCAAAACGACGGAACACCGATATCACTTCCCCGCCCTTTAGCCGAAGTTCAAGATAAGCTCAACACGGTAAAAGAGCAGTCATATCACAATTATCAACTTGCAAAGGAAGAGGAAAAGAAGAAAAATGACCTTTTAGTATATCTTGCTCATGACTTAAAGACTCCGCTGACCTCGGTCATAGGATATTTGACATTAGTCGATGATGCACCGAATTTACCGGAAGAAAACAAGACACGATACACTCGGATAGCATTGGAAAAAGCGGAAAGACTCGAAATGCTGTTAAACGAGTTTTTCGATATAACAAGGTTCAGCTTACACGGAATAGAACTTGAAAAGAAACATATAAACTTAAACATTCTTCTTTATCAGATGTCGGAGGAGTTCTACCCCGTTTACAAAGAGCGTGGACTGGAAATTAAAATCGACATAACCGATAATATCGTTATATTGGGCGACCCCGACAAAATCGCACGAGTATTCGACAATCTCCTTAAAAATGCAGGAAACTACAGTCATAAGGATACCGTGGTCGAGATAAGTGCGACAGCCGAATCGGACATGGCTGTAATTACGATCAAAAACCGTGCGGACAAGATACCGAAAGAAAATCTCGAAAAATTGTTTGATATGTTTTACCGTGCCGATGCATCAAGAAACGCATCAAGCGGCGGAGCAGGTGTCGGACTTGCGGTATCAAAAGAAATAGTTGAACTGCATGGCGGAACGATATCCGTTTCAAGTGACGACGAATTTACCCGATTCACAGTAAAACTTCCGACAGCAGACAGCTCGAGTACATATAAAAATTAGAATAAAATTTCCGTTCGGTTGCAACAATCAGCCGAATTTTCAGCACTATATATATGACACTATATATAATGGTATACGGAAAGGGAAAGAAAGACATGAAAAAATCCGCTAATAAGACTATCATAAAAATCATTGTAGCAGTTATTGTCGCAACGGCTTGCTACTTCGGTGTGAGGAAAATCGTAATGAATTACACCGCACAAAACGGCACTTCGGTAGGCGGTAGCCCAAAGGCCGAAAGCACATCGACCACCGAAACGACCGTAAATGTTTCGGAAAGCAAAAGGCAAGAAAACCTCGACAAGCTTGAAACACTCGGTGCGGAAGAATTTATCAAGCAATATGCCCAAGAAAACGGCATTGCTGCTGAAGAATATCCCGATTTCATAATTGAAATGCTTGACAAAAATCCTGCTGCGATTGATTTTGCTTTGAATTATCCTACCGAGAAAGGCAAAAAGCACACGGTAGACATGAGCGAATACGAAAACACCGACGGTGTCCCCCTCTTTATCCAGTGGGATAAACGCTGGGGCTATATAAAATACGGAAACAGTGTTGCCGGCATAAGTGCTTGCGGTCCTGTGAGCCTGTCAATGGTAGCGTATTATTTGACAAAAGACGAAAATATGTCGCCTAACAAGATAATAAAGTTCGCCAAAGATAACGGCTATTGTGTACCCGGAAACGGAACTTCATGGACGCTTATCAGCGAGGGGGCGAAAAAGCTCGGACTCAAAGTTAAGGAGCTGTCGCTCAACGAAAATCTTGTCAAAAAGAGTTTGCAGGAGGGCAAACCCGTAATTTGCATAATGGGACCCGGTGACTTTACAACAGTAGGTCACTACATTGTACTGACAGGATATGAGGACGGATATGTGACCGTCAACGATTCAAACAGTGTCGAACGCTCAAACAAAAAGTGGAAATTTGCCGATATTCAAGATCAGATAAGAAACCTTTGGTCTATCAGTAAATAACGTCTTGCATCGAAAATGCAGATGTGAAATATATAATAAAATTGTGATTATCACAAATATATAGGAGATGAATTTTATGTGGGAGAAAATAGTTGCATTTTTCATGTCGATCATAGCTTTCTTTTCATCATTTTTCGGCTTTTCGACTAAAAACTGCAAAATCTACAACGACCTTGCGTACGGAACACATGAAAGACAGGTAATGGATCTTTATCTGCCTAAAAAGAATGATGGTGAAGTCGGACTTGTGCTTTTCATACACGGAGGTGCATGGATAGCAGGTGATAAAACCGCTTACGATGATGAGCTTGTAACCGCCTGCAACGACTTAGGTTATGCCGCTGCGACGATAAACTACCGCTACATTTCGGAAACAATAAGTTTGCACGATGTCGCAGACGATATCAACTCGGCACTTGAAAAGATAAAACAAGTCGGTGCCGAAAACGGAATCAATATCAACAAAGTGCTGTTGACAGGTGCATCTGCCGGCGGACATTTGGCGATGTTCTATGCGTACTCACGAAAGGATACCGCACCGATAACACCTGTGGCGGTTGTAAGTAACTGCGGTCCGACAGATTTGACCGATGAAAACTACTATTACAATCAAGATCTCGGTACAAAAAGTGACTTAGGCGATGAGGAATTACTGTCAACGCTGTTTTCTTGGTGCTGCGGACAAGCGTTCACGTACGAAAACAGAGAGAGCGCAAGACAAGCATTGCTCGAAGTATCACCGATATATTATGTTGATGAAAACACTGTTCCCACTGTTATAAATCACGGTCTGAAAGACACTATAGTGCCTTTCAGCAACGCACAAGCACTTGCGGATAAATTCGACCAATACGGTGTACACTATGATTTTAATATATATCCGAACTCTAATCACGGCTTGAGTGATGACGATGCAAATGAGAAGAAAGCCGACGAACTTATGTACAAGTATCTTGAAACATATCTCGGGAAAGAGAAGTAATAGCAGCTCCGTCCGCCCTGCGTTATATTGTTTCTGACAAGAAAAGCCAAAAAGATGACTCATATTGAGAACTCTAAAATGTTAAGTGACCGAACTAAGCATAGAAAAGAGTAATCAAAACTTTGTCGAAATATGTCACATTCACCTCAAAGCAGGAAGAGCAGCTGAGAATCGACCTTATCAGAAAATACGACATAACAAATAACGGCATCGTTATCACAAGAAACGACGATGACACAACATGGGAGCATATGTAACTACGATTGAACCTTCATGTGAAAAGGAAGGCTCTGCAACAGCAAAATGTTCACGTTGCG